>NZ_JBMFSR010000003.1:0-127016 GCF_049967455.1 Caldisericum sp.
TATTTCTTTAGGAACACCTTTTTCTATTACTTCTTCAATTATATTTTCAACTTCTTCAAAATCAACAGATGTTTTTGGTTTTCCTTTGTTTTTTAATTCTTTTATGAAATCTTTTACTCCTCCAAGAGAGTTCCTTTCGATAACTTTTATTGGTATTTGTAAATTCGATGCATATTCTAGTATCTCTTTCTTTTTTTCAAGAGACTTTTTATCGCAAACAATAAGGTTTGCCTGTTCTATGTTTTTAACTATTCTTCCCTTTAGCCTTATAGAGTGAAGTGCACGTTCAATATAACTTGCATTTATTCCAAGAGCAAATATCTTTAACTCACTATCTTTTTGATTCTCTATGCTTGTCTTTTCTTGATTTATTTTTAACTGTTCAAACATTGTGCTTTCGCCCGACTTTCTTATTTCTGGAAATACAGGAAAACCACGTAACAAAGCATCAACTGTCTCTGCAACATCATGATAGATTGCAAAAACTCCTCTTTCTCTTATCTCTATTAACGTATCGAATGTAGGAGGTGATTTCCTTTCAAGCACAGTTTTTTGAGTTCCTCTTCTTGCAGCTTCTTCATCACTAAGAGTGACAGATGTTATACCACCTATGAGATCCTGAAGTGTTGGATTTACAAGTAAATTTTCTATACTTGTCCCGTGTGCCGTTGCAATAAGCCTAACACCTCTTTCTGCAATTGTTCTGCATGCCTTTGCTTCTTCCGCCCTTCCTATTTCATCAATAATGATAACTTCAGGAAAATGATTTTCAACTGCCTCAATCATAACTTCTTCCTGTGCAGTACCAAATGGGACTTGCATCCTTCTTGCATTTCCTATTCCTGGATGTGGAACATCACCATCTCCTCCAATTTCATTGGACGTATCTATTACAATAACTCGCTTACCAAGTTCAGTACTAAGAACCCTTGCCGCTTCTCTTAAAAGGGTTGTTTTTCCAACGCCAGGTTTTCCAAGAAGAAGCAAATTTCTCTCGCTTGTTATAATATCTTTCAATACCTCAACGGTTCCGTAAACTGCTCTGCCAACTCTACAGGTAAGTCCAATTACTTCGCCTCTTCTATTGAACACACCTGAAATTCTATGTAGTGTTTTTTCTATTCCAGCTCTATGGTCTCTGTCAAAAACCCCAATTTTTTGAAGTGTCTCATTGATCTCTTCTCTTGTTACAGGTTCGTCTCTTAAATAAACAGTTCTATTTGTAAACCTTGCTTCGGGTTTTCTACCTAAATCTAATACTACTTCGATAAGATTATCAAATTCTCCAATATTTTGAAGTTTTTCCTTTATGTTTTTAGGCAGAATTTCCAGGAACGCTTGTTTTTCAAATTCAGTTTGTTCGTCTCTCATTCATCCTCCAGAAAAATTCTTCTATATTTTTTCTTATCTCTTCAATATCTCCAAATAGACTGTAAATTTCGTATTTATCTGTATCAATAGTTAAAACTGGTGAAATTTTAAAATTTTTGATCCACTCTTCGTATCTATCGTTAAGCTTTTTAATATAATTTCTTCTAATGGTTTTTTCGTAGCCTCTTCCTCTTATTTTTATTCTCTCCATAAGTGTATCTACCGAAGTCCTTAAATATATTATAAAATTTGGTGGAGTTATTATTTCAAGATAGTGCTCGTAAATTTTTTTGTATATTTTGTATTCACTTTCGTTTAAAAGGATTTTAGCAAATATTTCAGCATCTTCATAAATGGTTCTATCAAGAATGATGTTTGAAGAATTCTTTTCTATTCTTAATTGAAGGTTTGCCCTTTCAGTAAGAAAGAATAATTGTGAATGAAACGCCCATCTTTCTGGATCTTTATAAAATTTTTTAATAAAAGGATTTTTTGCTTCCGGTTCTTCAAGTATATCAAACTTCCATTTTTCGCTTAAGTATTTTGAAAGAGTTGATTTGCCAGAACCTATATTTCCTGCTATTGCTACTATGAATTTTGGCTTCATTTTATAAGTTGTCTTATTGTAGAAAACGGGTAGTGCATATTCTGTAGAAGTTTTGCAATAAATTCGTTAGATTTAACTCTTTTTTCTCTTTTAAGGTCAAAGATTGCATTTAATCCTTGTACTGCAAGAAAACTTCTTCCCATATCATACACAAAATCTTCTATAAATTTTTCCTTATCTAATAATATTTTATCTTCGTTAACAAAATTTTCAACTGAAAGCATATTCCAATTTCTAAAGTAAATTTCATTTTGAATATAAGCTTTCAAAATTGTAATGTACTCCTCGTAATAATAAACTAATTCAAATTGTCTTCCTAAGTTTCCTTTTATATCATCGAATATTATTCTTCTTAGGTATACTGGAAGCCCATTGTAAAGAAGTTGATTTAAAAAATACTTTTTTTTGCTCTTAATACTAACTCTATAGAAGTTTATGAAAGGTTTGCCAAGAAATAAGTTTGATATTATTTGGTATAGTAAAGAGTAATAATTTTCTTCATTTCTCACAATAAAAAGAACATTCCTTTTTGTATCAAATTCTCCCGACGGTATCGTATAACCAATGAGACTTGAAAGAATATCGGGAAATTCACTTGAATCAATAAAAACCTTTTTTTCAAATTCGATTTTTTCATAAGGCAAAAATGTCCTTATGAGGCTTTCAATTGAATTTAAAATATCTTTTATTGCGACTTCATTATACTGCTCTCTTTGTGAAATTACTTCTTTAATGGTTTCCTTATAAGGGTTTGCAATTTTTATTTCTCTTGCTTTCTTTATCAAATTCTCAGATATTGAAATAAGGTTATCTTCTAAGAATCTTTTTAAATCCACAAAATTATTGTCGAGATTTTGGAAATCGAGAATTCCTTTCAATTTGACATCGCTTCCTGCCTTAATTGATTTAATTAATTTTCTTAATTCATTTAGTGATTCTATTGCGTTTGTTTTTTCCAATTTCAAGTTTTCTTTTTTGTCAGTATCGCTTTTTGTAAGCAAATATGTTGAGAATTGATTAATAAAGTGCTCAAGATAATCAATCTCTCGTAATATTGCCTTCCTCTCAAGCTCCGTTATATTAACTACATAAGTTCTTATGTAATCATTTACATACTTTAATGTACTTAGTCTTTCGGAAAAGTTTCTGCTTCTTATACTTATTGGTTTCGTTTGGACTAGAGCAACAGACACTATGCCAATGAAGGCATCAAAAACAAAGAACTGTGGATTGTCGTATAATCCGTCATCAACAAATTGAAAAGTGTTTTCTAAAAACTTTTTAAATGTTTTTGAGTCATGTGTTTTTAGATTTTTATTTTTTTCCTCATAATTCTTTAATGAAGAAAGTGTCTCGCTTATAAAATTTTTAAAATTATTTAATTCATTTCTATCGTAAGTAGAAAGTTTGTAGTCATATCTATGAATTCCCCTAAGTGTTGCAAAAGATGAAAAGAAATAGTAATATTCATCAAAGAAATTTTCTATTAGTGAATCAAGATCATTTTCAATTTTCATCTAGATTCACCTCTACATTATCAAGATCTATTTTTAGATTAACTGTTTCTCTTTTGTTTCCATTTATATTTTCAAGTGTAAATTCAGAAGGTATACCATTATTTGAGAGATTCAACGTGAGAGTATTTTTCGAATCGCTACTCGAAAAAATGAATTTTGTAGGTGTTTCATATTTAACTTTTTCATTTACTGATGCTAAGAATTCATTTATAACATCCACAAGAGGAATTATAACTAAATTATCAGCAAGAAAATCCTCCTTGTTCTCAGTAATCTCTTGTATTTGTCTGCCGTTTTCCCTCGTGTAAACTCTACCAGAAATAACAAAAATTTCCCTTTCCGTTATTTGTCCATTTTGGTTCGTAATAGTTTTAGTATATTTATCTTCACCATTAATGACCTGGACAAAGGTGTATGAGTATCCTGTTTCAGAATTAGTGAGCTCATATTTGTATTTAGAAACCTTGCTTGCCCAAATGTTAATTTGTTCCTTTATGTAAGATAAATCTCCCTCTGTAAGGTTAACTTGTATGACTCTATATATTGGTTTTATCCCTATTTTTAACTTAGTTGCTTGATAACCAATTCTTTCAAAAATGAGAAACTGGTTAAAATTTAAATCTAAAAATTTTGCAATACCTTGCTCGTTTGTAAGAAAATTATTTACCTTTACTCCACTAATAGGAGTTTTTAGTGCTTCGTCAAAAACTTTTACCTCTGTAATGTTAAACAGAAGCACAATAAGTATGAGAATTCCAAGTGAATTTATTAAATACTTTTTCATGTTAATAAGTCCTGAACATTTGTGGCCTTATAAATTTCTGGAATTTGTGTGCCAAGGAATGTACCATACCAGAATCTCATTAATTTCTTGTATGGATTATCGACTTGTATATCTTTTATTCCTTCATTAATGATGTTAGTCCTTAATGTTGTTGAAACATATTGATCTTTTTTACTCCTTAAACAGTCTTCTCTGATCTTCTCATAATGTTCCTTAAAATATTTTTCCTTTTCGTTAGGGTTTTTAACATATACTTGTGAAAATTCTTCATAGAAATTTTTCACTTCTTGCTCTGAAACTGTTATATCTTTTGTTAAGAGATCTATTTCTTTATCGGCTAACAACTTCTTATAAACTATATCTCTTAACGATGACTTTCTTACGCCAATTGTGCTTAAAAAATCTTCTAATGCAAGTTCCTTGTTGTTAAAACCTTGAGATACAGAATCTCTAAGGTTTGCAATATAAGAATCAATTTCGGATTGGCTTACATTTAAATTATCTCTTAGTGCTTTATTATAAAGAATTCCATCTGAGATTGCATTTATGTAGGCAAGTTGAAGGACATTCCTTGAGGCTGCAAGTGATTTCGGATCTCCAGTTTGGAGATTGGGGAGCGGAGAATTTAAAGTTTTCGAAGCAAGATAAATTTGATAATTTATTTCATCGTATGTTATCTTATCGTTGCCAACTTTAAGATAAACATTCTTCCAAGGAAGGATGAGACTTACATAGAGTGATACTAAAAGAAGAATAACAGATAATACAACTACTGAACCGATGATAATTGGTTTTTTGTAACTCTTACTAATTTTTTTTCTTTTTACTAATATTTTCTTCCTTTCCATATCTTAACTTCCCGAGGATGGATTTACAGGTTCAAGGGGCTGTGTTGTTGTGCTGTTCTGTTGATTTGTGGGGCTTGTAGTTGAAGGCTTTGACAAATTACTTATCCAATTGTTAAAGTTATTAAACGGAGTGACTAAATATTTATTCAAGAAATTTGCAAGGATTCTTCCAGGATTGGTAGTTCTTACATGGTATTTTCTTTTTAGCTCATCTATGAACTGCTTCTTCAATTCTGCTTTCTTGTTGTTAATAAGTTCATCCTTAACTTTATTGTAGATATCTTTATCTTCAAGCGTCGCTTTTTTTGCGGGCTGTTTGTCGATAAGTTGAGCTACAACATAAGAATTTTGCACAAGTATTGGATCTGTAATATCGCCTTTTTTGAGATTCACAACTGCACTAAAAATCTCGGGTTTCTCATCTTTTGTAAAGAATCCAGTTTCTCCATTTTTAGATTTAGTGGTCTCATCTTGTGAAAACCTTTTTACTGCTTCTATGAAACTCATTCCATTTCTTGTTTGAATTGAGATACTTTTTGCGGAAGTATATGCATTTTCTTTTGATTTTGCATCTTTTGGATCAAAGTTGAATTGAACAATCCTTACGTTTACTTTTTCTGGTTGGTCATAGGTTTCAGCAACCGTTTTTTTACCCAAGATGTGAATTATGTGATATCCATATTGGGTTTTAATAGGTCCTATTATATCGCCTACTTTGGCATTGGGGTTGAAACACGCATCTTCAAATTCTTTAACCATTTGTCCTTTTGGAAAATAACCAAGGTTTTCGTATTTTAGAACTTCCTTGCCATTGTTTTTGTCATTTATTTCCTTAACTTTCTTTTGAGCAAAAGTTGCGAAATTAAAATTTT
The DNA here is from genome assembly GCF_049967455.1 of Caldisericum sp. Taxonomy (NCBI): domain Bacteria; kingdom Pseudomonadati; phylum Caldisericota; class Caldisericia; order Caldisericales; family Caldisericaceae; genus Caldisericum; species Caldisericum sp. The sequence goes on from NZ_JBMFSR010000003.1 coordinate 6,000, forward strand.
TATCCTTAGCTTTTAAATCGTTTATTTCATTTAATATTTCATCAGCCAATTTTTTTGCATTATTTATTTGAGACTTATTTGGATTATCAGGCAGAAGAACAAGAATGTGCTCAGCAGAAACTTCTTTTATTGAGTTGAAATATTGCTTTATTTCTTCATCTGTAACTTTTATATCTTTGTATTTTTGATCTAAGGCCGCTTGTGCAAGAAGGGGTCTTTCCACATAAGGTCCGTAGATTTTCTCAAGGTACTGTTTATATGCATCAAGAGATCCGTACTGTCCAGTTACAAAATCTAAAAATGTTTTTTCTCCATTATTTTTCTTTCCTTGTTCTATTGTCTGATTTATTTGATCTTCCAAATTTTTCTTGTATTGTGTTTCGTCTATCTTCAGATTATGGTCTTTTGCATATTGAACAAGAAGCGATTCTTCAATTAAACTTTGAAGGATATTATCTTTAAGTTGCGCTTCTTGTTGTTGTGTTAAAGTCATGTTTAATTGTTTATATAAATCTCTGTAGTAGTTTAACTCATTATTTACCTGATCGATAGTGATAGTTTCTTTTCCAACTTTTGCTGCCATGTTTCTTTCTGCATATCCCCAGACAGCAGAGGCGCTACCTAAAACTAAAACTGAAATAAGAATAACAATTAAAATTTTTACCCATAAAGGAGTTGGTTTTTCTTTTTCTACCCTAGGAAGTTTTCCTTCACGTCTTAATTTTTTAATTTTGCTCTGCCTACCCATTTATACTCACCTCTCATTTCATAAAATTCCATTCTAATGTATTATATTTATTTTTGTATAAATCATATGCAATTTCTAATTCCTCCTTGGTTAAGTTGCTTTCAACCATTTTTTCTCCTAAAACTTCTTCCATACCTTTTTTTAAGGTCTCTTTTATATCTTTGAAGCCAACTTCTCTTCTCAATTCGTCTGATAAAGATGAAATTTTATGTTTTCCAATTTCTATAAGTCTTTCTCTTTGTTTTTCTTCAAGCTTGAAGCATTTAAAAATTGACTCAATATCAACTTTGTAAAGTATAGAACCGTGCTGAAGTAACCCAAATTTATTTCTCATCTGGGCGGATCCAACTACCTTTTTTCCATTCATTAAAATATCTGAAAATGTAGGTGAAGCAAAACAAGAAGGACTTGAAACTTCTTTATCTTCACTTTGAGAGAAGTATGCATTTCCTCCCATTATCTCAATTGCGCGAATTATTCCTTTTGAAAGAAAGTGAAAAGAATCTAAGAGGTTCATTTCAAGAATTTTGTTAGGATAGGCAATCGTTATACTATAAGTTAGCTCTTTATCGTGAAGCACAGCTCTGCCGCCTGTAGGTCTTCTTACAAAATCAAACCCCATTATTTTGAGATTCTCAAAATCAACTTCCTTGTTTGCACTCTGAAAGTAGCCAATAGAAAGAGTTGGGGGTTCAAACTGGTAAACACGAAGGACAGGAGGAGTGCCAAAATTTGCCTGCGCAATTAGTAGTGCCTCGTCAATTGCCATATTCATGGCACCATTGTTTTTTCCAGTGTCAATAAACCTATACATTACCCAAAATTTTATCAGAATTTGTTTTTTTAATCAAGCCAAACGGAAAAATTTTAAAAGATATATTTTTGTAGTAAAATATTAAAGCCTAAAAAACAATAATGGAGGTTTAAATGGAAATTAAAAGAGTAATTATTTTGGTTCTTGATAGCGTAGGAGCAGGTGAAGCAGAAGATGCTATAGAGTATGGTGATTGGGGTGCAAACACCATATTGCATACTCTTCAGTATAATCCTGATTTAAGGTTACCAAATCTCGAAAGACTGGGATTAAGGGGTGTTGTTTTTAATGAAAATGGAAACTATATAGCTTCATATGGAAGACTTCGTGAAAACTCTAAAGGGAAAGATTCTATTAGTGGTCACTGGGAGATGGCAGGAGTCATTCTAAAAAAGGCCTTTCCAACATATCCAAATGGTTTTCCGAAGGAAGTAATAGATAAGTTTGAAAAACTTACAGGCAAGAAAGTTCTTGGAAATAAACCCGCTTCTGGTACAGAAATAATTAAAGAATATTATGAGGAACATAAGAAAACAGGTAATCCAATAGTGTATACTTCAGCTGATTCAGTTTTTCAAATTGCGGCCCATAAGGATGTAATACCTCTTGATGAACTATACAAAATGTGTGAAATTGCAAGATATGAAGTTTGTGTAGGTGAACATGAAGTTGCAAGGGTTATTGCAAGACCTTTTATAGGAACTCCTGAAACAGGTTTTATTAGAACTTCAGAAAGAAGAGATTATGCAGTAAAACCTCCTCATAAGACTGTTTTGGATTTGATAAAAGAGAAAGGATTGAATGTAGTAGGGATTGGAAAAATTCATGACTTATTTGCTGGAGTAGGTCTTACAGAAAGTATTCATACTGAGAACAATATTGATGGCTTGGAAAAGACAATTTTAGAAGTTTTGAAGGATTATGAGGGGATTATTTTTACCAATCTTGTCGAATTTGATGCAAACTGGGGACACAGGAGAGATTTTAAAGCATATGGCAATGGACTCAAAGATGTAGATAATATGATTCCAGCAATTCTTGAAAAAATGAAACCCTACGATATGTTAATTATTACGGCAGATCATGGTTGTGATCCAACTTTTAAAGCTCATACAGACCATACACGTGAATTTACACCATTGATTGTTTATGGTGATCATGTTAAACCAAATGTTAATCTTGGTTTAAGACAAAGTATTGCCGATATTTCAGCGACTTTGTCACAGATATTTAATGTTGAAAGAATTAATGGTTCAAGCTTTCTTGATTTAATTTACAAATGAGTGTGGAGAAACTTAGAAAGCTATTATTACTTGAAAGGAAGAGAGGCTATAAAAATGATTCAGTAATTGGAGGTTTCGATAAGTTTGTTTTAGACTTTATTGATAGAACTGTAGATTTCAAGAAAAATGAATTACTTAAAATATTTTTAAACTATAATTCATTACCTTTAGAGAAACGAAAAGAAGTTATTAGTAAAGCGTTTGAAATCTTAGATGAAGTAAAACTGAATGACAACGAACAAGGCAAAGAAGAAAGTGAAGTTAAAAGAAATACGTATTCAGAAACTAGTGTTGAAAATAGAATAAAATTATCTGATTTATTTACACCTGTTCAATTTGTTAAAGGTGTTGGGCCTGAAATTGCAAAGAAACTCAAAAAACTTAATATTGAAACTGTTTATGATTTGTTGTATTATTTTCCCCGAGCATATCTTGATCTTAGAAATGTAAAGAAAATTTATTCTTTGAAAAATGGCGAAGCAGCTTTGCTTAAAGTTAAAATTGTTTCGGTTCAGGAAAGAAAAGGAAAATTAAATATTGTTTCAGTTTTAGGAACAGATGGTACTGGCTATATAGTAGCTACATGGTTTAACCAACCGTATTTAAAAAACATTCTTAAAGAAGGTATGGAAATTTTCTTGTTTGGAAAAGTGCAATTTTCATACGGTAAATGGGAAATGCCGTCACCTGACTACGAAATTCCTCAAGAGGGAAAGGAACTTATCAATACATTGAGAATTGCCCCAGTTTATAGTTTAACAGAAGGTTTAAGTCAGAAGATTTTAAGGAATAAATTGATAAATCTTATCGAAAATACTGGAAGTAAATTATTTGACTATGTAGATGAAGAAATTTTACAGAGAAGGAATATGGTTTCTTTAGATTACGCAATTTCTAACATCCATTTTCCACAAAGCTTTGAGAGTTTGAAGAAGGCAAAAGAACGTCTTATTTTTAATGAATTATTTGAACTGCAATACATTTTAGGTAGAAGGAAACATCTTATAGAAGAAAGCGAGGGATATAGATTTGTTATTAAAAAGGAATATATTGACGAATTTAATGCTCTAATCCCTTTTGAGCTTACAATAGACCAGAAGAAAGTTATTCAAGATATCATTGATGATCTTACATCTGGACATCCAATGAACAGACTTTTGCATGGTGATGTAGGTTCTGGAAAGACAATAGTTGCTCTTTTTTCATTATTTATTGCTTATAAAAATGGTTATCAATCAGTGATGATGAGCCCAACTGAAATACTTGCAGAACAGACTTTTAAAACTGCGAGTACAATATTTAAAAATACTCCAATAGAGCTTGCTCTTTTAACTTCAAGCACTTCAAGTAGAAAGCGAAAAGAAATTCTTGAAGGTTTGGAAAAACATAAAACCGATATGGTTTTTGGAACCCATGCACTAATTGAGGAATCTGTCAAATTTGCGGAACTTGGGCTTATAGTTGTTGATGAACAACACCGTTTTGGGGTGCTCCAGAGAGGTTCATTAAAAGAAAAAGCAATAATTCCTCATACGCTTGTAATGAGCGCAACGCCAATTCCCCGAACTCTTGCATTAACTTTATACGGAGACCTTAATGTAAGTGTTATAAAAGAGCTACCAAAGGGAAGGATTCCCGTTATTACAAGAGTGTTTTATAATGAAGAAGAGCTTGCATATAGACATGTAAGAGAAGAATTAGACAAAGGTCACAAGGCTTATGTTGTTTGTCCTCTTATTGAAGATTCAGAAAGTTTGGATGCGCAATCTGTTGAAAAAGTGTATGAAAGATTAGCACAAAATCATCTCAAAGGGTATAAAATCGCAAAGTTGCACGGTGGAATGTCAGGAAAGGAAAAGGCCCAAGTCATGGAAGATTTTAGAAACGGGAAATACCAAATTCTTGTATCCACTACAGTTGTTGAAGTGGGGGTTGATGTGAAAGATGCAACTGTTATTGTTATCGAAGATGCAGACAGATTTGGTCTTGCAACACTTCACCAGTTAAGAGGCAGGGTTGGAAGAAGCAATCTTCAGTCTTATTGTTTTCTTATCACGCGGAACCCTTCTAAAGATGCGATTGAAAGACTCAACATTCTTGAGAAAACCAACAATGGTTTTGAAGTTGCCGAATTTGATTTGAGGCTCAGGGGGCCTGGAGAAATTTTTGGGACAAAACAGTCTGGTCTTCCTGACTTTAAAATAACTACTCTTGTGGGGGAAATGGATATGAAAATTCTTGAAATTGCAAGAGAAGAAGCATTAAATCTTCTTAGTGGAAATACAAAATATGATCCCGAAAAACTAAAGGAGTTTTATAAACTGCTATCAATTAAATATAAGAATAAAATTCCGCTCATAGAGGTTGCATGATGAGAGTTGTGACTGGTAAGTTCAAAGGAATGGAAATCGTTTCACCACCAAAAGATTTAGAACTAAGACCTACAAGCGATAGAGTAAGAGAAGCCATTTTTGATGTAATTCGTTTTGATATTTACGGAAAGGTTTTTCTCGATTTATTTGCGGGTTCTGGAGCTGTGGGTATAGAAGCTTTAAGCGAAGGCGCTGAGTTTGTTTATTTTGTCGAAAACAATCCGAGGGCAATTCAAGTAATAAAGAGAAATATTTTAAGATTCGGGATTATAGATAATTCTAAAGTTATTTTTAAAGATGTTTTTAAATTTCTGTCCAAGCCTGAATTAGAAAGAAAAATTGATTTTATTTTCCTTGATCCTCCTTATAAAATGCACTTTGTAAGTCAGATACTTGAAATACTCAAAGATTCTTCTATTATTGAAAGCAATTCAGTAATTATTGCTGAACATTCAAAAGAAGAGATATTAAATGAAGAATATAAGGGCCGTTTATTAATTTCGAAATATAAAGAGAAAAGGTATGGGAAGATCTTAGTTTCTTATTTTGTAGCAGAGTAACTAATCAGAACGTTGGCTTAAAAATAATGTGTATAAGGAACATGAACCCGTAAATATAAAGTCCAGTTAGAAATAGCAGCAACCAAGAGTTTAACCCTAAATTCTGGTCGAGCTTTGTTTCCTTAAACAAAGGTTTAAGAATTTGGAAATATATTTTAGAAAGAGGAACCTTTTCCCCTAAATTTCCAAGTGAGAGAATTCCGCTTATTACAATTAAAAGGCTCCCTTCAAAAAAATAAGTGTTTAAAAGTGAAATTAAATTAGGCCCATATATTATGTATGTAATTAAAAAGGTTATAGAAGCCAAAACAAAGGCAACAGCAAAGCATGAAGTTAAAATTTTAATTGTTTGTTTTATCATCAAAATGTATTATAATTCCAATGGTTTAATTTGCAAGGTGCATAACAATGAAAGAAATTTTTTTTAAAAAGGAAAGTCTTGAAAGTGCAATAAAAATCTTTAGCGACGCGCTAAAAGAGAAAAGAGTTTTCAAAAAGTTAAAAGAAGAGGAAATCTCTGTTTATGAGAGTTTAGGTAGAATTACTTCAAGACCTATTGTAGCGAAAATTTCAAATCCTTTCTTTAATGCCTCTGCTGTTGATGGCTTTGCGGTTAAGTCAAGTCTTACGGCATTCGCAACAATAAACAATCCAAAATTGTTTGAAATTGGAAAGGACGCGATACCTGTAAACACAGGTGATCCTATTAATTATCCATTTGACAGTGTTGTTATGGTAGAAGATGTTGAGGTAACGGAGAAATTTATTAAGATTTTTTCGCCGCTTCATATGTATGAAAATGTCCGTGTAATTGGTGAAGATTTTGCTAAGGGTGAGATTGTTGTTCCCATATACGAAAAAATTACCCCTGCCCATATCGGAGTATTAATTTCTTCTTACAATGATAGAATTTTCGTTTTAGAGAAACCGAAGGTTTTCATTATTCCAACTGGAGAAGAGGTCAAAAGATTGGGGCAGGACTTAAAAATAGGTGACGTTATCGATTCAAATTCTTATATGATTGCCTCATTCTTAAAGGAATTTGGCGCTGATCCTTACATTTCAGATGAAATTTTTCCAAACGATTTTGATATACTAAGAAAAATCATTGAAGAATCTTCAAAAAAATTTCATTTAATAGTAGTAGTTGGAGGATCAGCAAAGGGAAGAAAGGACCTTATAGGGGATGTTTTTGAAAGTTTTTCAAAAGTTCTCTTCCACGGACTTACAATACAACCGGGTAAACCTCTGATAATTGGTTTTAATGGAGACGTTCCCTTAATTGGCTGTCCAGGGTTTCCTGTTTCTTCTTACATTGATTCAAAGATATTTCTCAAAGTTGCAGTTGAACATCTTACTTCTGTTTCGTTAGATTTTCCAAGAAAAATTTTAGCAACTGTAAAAAGAGATATTCCATCTTCTTTAGGGATTGAGGAATTCGTTAGAGTAAAGTTAGCAAAGATTGATAATGATATAGTGTGTGTTCCTCTTAAGAGAGGTGCAGCAAATCTTACAACAGTTGCAAGAGGTGATGGAATATTAAGAATTGACGAAAATAGTGAAGGAATAAGCTCGGGTTCTCAAGTAGAAGTAGAACTTTTAAAAAGTGAGTTTGAAATTATTTCTCAGCTTCTTTTTATTGGCAGTAACGATCCTTTGCTTGAATATATACTAAATATGGTTAAAAAAGAAAACCCTCAGTTCAAATTTGGAATAATTAATGTAGGAAGTTTGGGAGGACTTTTATCCCTTGCAAGAGGCGAAACAATAATTACATCAATACATTTATTCGATAGCGAGACACAGACTTACAATACTCCATACCTTAAGAAATATTTACAACCTGATTCATATTTAAGACTTCATTTAGTAAATCGGAATCAAGGACTTATTGTTCAGAAGGGGAATCCCAAAGGCATTAAAACTTTAGAAGATCTTGAAAGAGGAGATGTTAAATTTATTAATAGACAAAAAGGTTCTGGAACAAGAGTTTATTTTGATTATCTATTATCAGAAAGAAGTATTGATAAAGAAAAGATAAATGGCTATGATTTAGAAGAGACAACACATTTAGGTGTAGCAAATGCAGTTAAAGATGGGATTGTGGATTGTGGAATGGGAATAGAATATGTTGCCAAATTGTTTGATCTTGATTTTATCGAATTAGGTGAGGAGGAATATGAACTTATCATCCGAAAGGATTATTTACAAGATCCAAGAATAGTTCAACTTTTGGCGAAAATTAGCGAAGTAGAGCCCAAAAATTTGATGAGAAATTTTGTTGGATATAAATGGGTTAATAAGATGAAGGAGGAATGAAAATGAAGAAAAAACTTAATCCCAATGTAATAATTCTAGGTCTTGCAAGTTTCTTTACGGATATTTCTACTGAAATGATAACTAAAGTTCTTCCCCTTTTTCTTGAGTCGATAGGCGCAGGAGGAGCGTTCATTGGAGTTGTTGAAGGTCTTGCTGAGACAATTGCTTCACTTCTTAAAGTCTTTTCAGGTTATATTTCTGACAAAGTAAGAAATCGCAAATGGCTTACGATTTTTGGATATGCTGAATCAACGATTTCAAAAGCTTTTTTGCTTGTAGTTAATTCACCTGTTGGTGTCCTTGCTGTAAGAGCTTTTGAGCGCATTGGCAAAGGAATCAGAACCTCCCCTCGTGATGCCCTAATTGCATCATATACTGATGAAACAAATAGAGGTTTTTACTTTGGATTACACAGGGCACTTGATACGTTAGGTGCAGCACTTGGCCCGCTTTTAGGTTTCTGGGTACTTGAGAAGTTCGGAAAAACAAATTATAGAGAAATTTTTAAAATAGCGCTAATTCCTGCTGTAATTGCAGTTATAATTTTGTTTTTTATTCAAGAGAAAAAACTTGAAAATGGAAAAAAAGTACATATTAGTTTCCTTTCAAATTTAAAGCTGGGAAGACGTTATTATATGTTTCTAATTTCAATTTTAATATTCACTCTCGGAAATAGTTCTGATGCTTTTATTACTATGTATTCGGGAAGTATTGGGGTACTCCCAACAACAATACTTCTTATGTGGACGTTACACAGTATTGTTTATGCAGCTTTATCGACACCATTGGGATCTCTTTCTGATAAGATTGGAAGAAAAACAACTCTTATCATTGGAATATTAATTTATGGCTTAAGTTATTTATTGTTTGCCATAACTAAGGAGCCAAATTTCTTGTGGTTTGTGTATGCTTTGTACGGTGTTTATTACGCAATGTCAGAAGGTATACAAAAGGCGTTTGTTTCAGATCTTGTAACCGATGATAAAATGAGAGGAACAGCTTTTGGCATATATAATTTTGCTATTGGCATTATGGCATTTCCTGCCTCTCTTATTGCTGGCATCCTCTATCAGTTTGTTGCACCAAACGTTCCTTTTTATTTCGGAGGTGTACTTGCAGTTGTAGCAGGAGTATTTTTGCTATTCGTTTAGTGCAAATTTCTTTATTAAGTAATAACCTAAAATTTCAAACATAATGATACTTGTAATCGTAGCAGTAAATATTGAAGTTCCGAATATTGTTAAGTATTCTCCTGAAAGATATGCAAAATATGCACTTAACATAGACTGAGGAATAATTGTAATAATAATGTTCTTTATTGAATTTGTTTCAATAATCTTTAATTTTTGAATTATAATGGCTCCAACGGACTTACCTATGAGTCTTATAAATAGTATTAAAATGCTTGGAAGCAAAAACTTTTCAATTCTTATAAGTCCAACATAACTTATCGAATAGATAATAAAGAGTGTATAAAAAATTTGGTCAATCTCTTTGAGAGAAAATCTTACAATTTTTATTATTTCATTTTTTGAGGTATTGGAAAAAACTATTCCTGCAATAAGAGATACAACGATTGAGTGAAGCTTCAAATACTCGGAAATACCAACAAAAAGCAAAATAAACGAAAATGAAGTTATAATTTGAGGGAACTTATTGAAGCCGTATCTTTCAAATCTTGAAAACAACAAACCCAATAGTATACCTAAAGCTATAGATAATATGATTTCTCCTACAGTTAATAAAATTGCATTTGTAGGCTCATTTTGGAAAATTGTTTTAAACTTTAGAAGCGGGAAAAAAAGAAAGAAAAATATCTCGGCAATCAGGTCGTCAAAGACAACTATTGCGCCAAGTTTTAACTTTGTATCTTGATTTACTTTTAGTTTTCTTATTAGCGTAATTGCAATATCTGATCCTGTTACCATCCAAATTATTGCAATCAAGATTCCCTCTATAATAGCGAGCTTGAAAAAAATTTTGGAAATAAGAAAGATTATTAAAAATGTAAAAAAAGATTGAGCTATAGCACTAAGTATTATTTTTTTATTGTATTTTAAGTAAATTATTTCAAGACCTGTTTCAAAAAGAAGTATATTTATTGCAAGTTCAATTATTATTTTAAAAATTGAACCAAATGAAGTTAAAAATTTATCTAGTGTTGGTATGAATGAGATAACAATTCCGATAATAATAAGTCCTGTGATTGTTGGGAAATCAGATTTTGAAAGTATATATGAAAGGATGAGTCCGCTAATGACAGAAATTGCTATAAAAATTATTACTTCCTCCATATTTTATTAAATATAAAGAAGTAATATTTGTCAATAGACAGAGCATCGACAAATGTTAAATTTTGGTAACAAATAAATTATTTATTATAATATGTGAGATAAAGAAAGGAATATGCAAATATGAACAAAATTGATCTGTTAAGAACTAATTTGAATAATGTTATCCTTGGGAAAAGAGAAGTAATTGATAAAGTCATTGCAGGTTTGCTTGCTTCGGGACATATACTTCTTGAGGATGTTCCAGGTACTGGCAAAACTACACTTGCAAAGGCGGTTGCATCATCTTTCGATATGGATTTTAAAAGGATACAATTTACTCCCGATATACTCCCCTCGGATATCACTGGAATAACAGTTTACGACCTTGAAAACAAAGTTTTCAAAGTGCGTTTTGGTCCTATATTTACTAATATTTTGCTTGCAGATGAAATTAACAGGGCAACACCTAAGGCTCAATCTGCACTACTTGAAGCTATGGCTGAATATAGTGTAACTATTGATGGCACTAAACACAATATTGAAAGACCTTTTATTGTTTTTGCTACAGAAAATCCCATTGAATATGAGGGAACTTTTCCTTTGCCTGAAGCACAGCTTGACAGATTTTTGATGAGATTTGCTATAGGATATCCAGATAAAGAATTTGAAAAGCAAATGCTTGGTGCAGAGAAGATTCGTGATCCTCTTGAGGAAGTCAAAGTTGTTGCAACAAAGGAGGATCTCTTGAAATTACAGGATGAAACTAAGCATGTATATGTTCATCCAAGTTTACTCGATTATTTGGTAGAATTGGCAAATACTTCAAGATTACATAGAGACATTTATCTTGGATTGAGTCCGAGGGCTACTATACATCTTATGAAAGTTGCTCAGGCCTATGCAAAAATCGACGGAAGGAATTTTGTGATACCTGATGATATAAAGTCGGCATTCCCTGATGTAGTGAATCATAGATTAATCTTAAGAGCTGACGCTAAACTTAGGGGGACGAAAGTTTCTGACGTTATAGAAGATATATTAAAGTCGGTAAAAGTGCCAACCAATATTAATTTCGAAAATGAAGTATCTTAAGAAGGAAATTAAAATTTTTTTACTGACTATTCTTATTACTTCTTTTATATTTGGTGGAATACTGTATATATTTTTGTTGATTAGTTTTGCCTATGTATTGCTTTATGCATTTTTTTTAGACAAAGTAAAAATTACAAGTTTTTCGGATGTTTCAACCTATACACTTACTCTTAATAGTAGTTTTGATTTTAATTATACTTTAAATGCAACTTCGCCCTTACCTGTTAAAATTTCATACGAGATTCTTTTGCCGCATTACATAGTTCCTCTTACAAATGGGAAAGTCGGAAAATTTTTTGGAAGAAACTTGAATACCGAAGGCAAAATTAAATGTAAAGGGAATAGGAGAGGTACCTATACTGTAGGTAAAATTGAGTTTCGAATATCTGATCCCTTAGCACTTTTTAACAGGATTGATATAACGTACAATTATAAAACTATTTTTGTCTTTCCTAATTTAGTACCACTTGAAAGGCTTAAAATTTTACTTACAGATCCTTATGAAGGTCAAAAAGCAAAATACAGAATCAATTTTGATTACTCGTATGTTGCGGGAATCCGTGACTATGCTCCTACTGATCCTATTTCGATGATTCATTGGAAACAAACTGCTCATAGGGGAAAGCTAACAGTGAAGGAATTCGATTTTAGTTCTTCTAAAAAGCTCTTTGTTGCCTTAAATTTCTACAGAAAGTCTCTTAGATTTCAAGATAATGCAACATCAATTGCAGCATCAATCATCTATTATGCAAACAAATTCCATCTTCCAAACTCAGTTATTATAAATTGTAAGCCTTTGATTTCAAGCAACGCAAAAACTGGCGAATATCATGTGCTTGAAAATTTAAAGTTACTATCAATTTCAGTTGATGATGCTTTTGAACCAGCCGAGTTTATCGAAAAAATTACTGAGTATACAGATTTTGGAAGCGAGCTCTTCTATATAGACAGAGATCTAGATTTTTCTATTTTAGAAAAGATACTTAGAATTAAGAGAAGCTTTTCAAAGATAAATATTATTCTTTTGGTAGATGAAACTTTTGTTAAACCCAATGAAAAACCTCCGAACTATTATTTTATTGAGCCTGCGTATATTAGAAAGATTACATCAGTTGAGGACGTTTTAAAAAGGGAAGGAATTTATTTTCATCCAATCTTTGGCAATGATTATTTACAAGTTTTGGAGGGATGAGTTGGAATACTTGCTTTTTACATTTCAAATAATATTTGCGGGGCATCTGCTAATCCAAAAGATAGAAAGATCAATTAATTATGGCTTTATTTTGTACTATTTCTTAATTTTTTTTGCCATTATTATTTTCTACCTAATGTCAAAATTAGAATCTTCGAAAGTTATAGTTCTCTTTCTTTCTTTTATTCTTGGTACATTTTTGGGTAGAGTCTCGAATTTACTCAATGTATTACCTTTTTCTGTCCTATATTTTTATGTCATTGACAAGATGAAAGAAAATGAAGTTTTCGAAAGGAGGCATTATTTTTTTCTTGCCTGGATTCCACTTATGGGCTTAATATCAGTTGGTTTTCGCCCAATTTTGAAAGAAATGTTTGCAACCTTATTTAATTCGATTTTTTCATTCTTGTTCGTTTATAATAGTAACTTTAGTGATTATCAAATCTCAAATTCACAGAACTTTTTTAATATTTTACGAAAAATTGGAAATGAAAATGTGTCTTCTGATATTCGTTTGCTCGTTTTTGCAAACGTCCTTTCTTTAGCCGTATCTTTTGCTATTCTTATAATTCTTACTTTGTTGTTTGTTTCTATACTTAGGACAAACACACAAAATATGGCTTTAAAGAAGAGAAGATCGCTTATAGATAAAATTCTTATGTTTCTTTTAGTTTTAATTTCAATTTTTATCATATTTGTATCACTTGCTAATATTAACAAACCCGATTTAAAGGAGATAAATCTAAATTTATTTGAGGGATTAGTTCTTCTTATGTTGTATTTTTCTTTTGTAATTTTAATTTATAGAATTTCTAAGCGTTACGTTTTAGATCTTGAGCAAAAGGAGTATTATAAAGCACCAAAAAAATTAATGATCTTACTTTCCGTATTTTTTGTTTTAATTATTGTTGGGTTATTCGTTATCATGCTTTCGGGAGAGCAAACTCTACTGGCCTTTGTTTCACTTTCAACAATCGGATTTCTCATTTTTATTTCTTACTACATATTTACTCTTAGAGGGGAAATTACAGTTTTCGAAAATCGTAAATTTTTCAAGGAAACGAAGGAATTGACTGAAAATTTTAAAAAGTTTGGTAAGGATTACCTCAATATGATAAGTGATCCAAAAGAATTTGTCATTTATCTTTATTTTCTTTCCTTGATCAATTTCGATAGAGTTGGTTTTAAATTTAAAGAAGGGATGACTCCTAAAGAATTTCTAGTAAGTTTATCACCATATTTAAAGTCTGATTTATTTATTACTTTAACAAACGCATTTTATGTAGCAGAATATTCAAATGAAGAGATTGACCCTAATATTTTAGAAGTACTAAAGAAAAATACTGAAGATATTTTAAACGAGATACTTTCATTAGATGCTCCTAAGGGGCAGTAGGAAACTGGATAATAAACTTTGTACCCTTCCCAATTTCACTTTCAACGTAAATTTCACCATTGTGCGCATATACATATTCCTTTACTATTGATAATCCTAATCCCATTCCTTCGTTTCCGTCTTTGTTGTTTTCCCCTTTATAGAATCTTTCAAAAATATGAGGAAGATCTTTTTCATTGATACCTAAACCACTATCTTCTACAACAACTTTAACTTTATCTTTCTCCTCAATAGCCGTAATTTTAATGTATCCAGATTTGGTAAATTTTATTGCATTATCAATGAGATTTGAGAAAATCTCTTTTAGTTTCAAAGAATCACCCAATATGAATATTGGTTTATCTGGAATTTCTATAATTGGATTGAGTCCCTTATCCTTTATCTTTATTGAAAAACTCTCAAAAGTGCTTTTTAAAATATTGATAAGATTTACTCTTTCAAATTCTAAAGGAAGAGTTTTGCTATCCGCGGAAGATAAATTCGTTAAATCTTTTGCCATTTTTTCAAGTCGTTCAATTTCGTTTTCGATTATATTGAATGCCTCTTGTTTCTCTTCAATGGTAAAATTTTTGTCCTTTAAAACTTCAAGGTATCCCTTAATTGACGAAAGGGGCGTTCGTAAGTCATGAGAAACATTTTGCATCAATTTTGTTCTTAGTTTTTCAATTTCTCCTAGTCTAAATGCCATGTAGTTTAATGATTCTGCAAGTTCTCCAATTTCATCTTCATTGTGTTTGTTGATCCTTGCTTCAAAATTTCCCTGTGAAATTTTTCGAGCAAAGTCTTTCATATCCACAACTGGCTTAATAATATATCTTGAGATGAAAAGTGCAACAAGAATACTTAAAAGTATCGATATACCACCTGAGATTAGTATAGTGATTCTAACAGTGTTGAGGAAGCGTGTTGCGGAAGCTGGAATGACAATGGAAACTCCTCTTCCAATTATTATCCTAATAAAAAAGAATCTTACAAGATAATCTATAAGAATGATTGAGGTCACAATAGAAATAAGGCTTACAAGTATGTGACTTAAAACCAATTTCTCTTTGAATTTCATTTTAGCATCCTGTATCCTGCGCCATAAACTGACTCGATATATTTTGGATCTTTTGGATCATCATTTAGTTTTTTTCTTATATTTTTTATATATGCATCAATTGTCCTATCATAAACAACCTCATCGTATTCATCGTAAATTTCGTTCATTATATCCTCTCGGCTTAGTACAAGTGGGGACTTTTTTGCAAGTGCAAATAAAACCTTGAACTCTCTTGTTGTGAGTTCTACTTCCTTTCCATTTTGCAGAACACGCATCTCTTTTGGTATTATTTCAAGGTCTTTTATTTTTATCTCATGCTCATTGGGATAGCTTCTTCTAATAATATTTTTAACTCTTAGAACAAGTTCTCTTGGGCTGAAAGGTTTTGTGACATAATCATCTGCTCCAATTTCAAGCCCTTCAACTCTATTTTCTTCATCTGCCTTTGCTGTTAGCATAAGGATGGGTACATTTGAGACCTTTCTTATTTCTTTTGCTACTTCTTCACCACTTTTTAAAGGTAGCATGAGGTCAAGAATAATTAGCTGTGGTTTTTCTTCCGAAAATTTTATAACCGCCTCTTTGCCATCCTTTGCCTCAACAACTTGGAATTCCGACTTTTCTAAATACATTTTTATCAATTTTCTTATGTTTTCATCATCTTCTACTACTAATATCTTTTTCACTTTTGTCACCAATTTATTATATGTTTACTTTGTGAAAAAATTATGAAATTTTTTGCTTTAATATTAAAATTGATTAATGAAGTTACATATAATAACTTTATATTTGCTTTTTTCATATTCATTGGGTGCATTTAATTCAGCATACTTACTTACCTTGTTTTTGTATAAAAAGGATATACGAAACTTTGGAGATGGAAACGCAGGGACTACAAATGTCTATGAAAATATAAACAGATTTCTTGCTTTACTCGTATTCATAATTGATTTTGTTAAAGGTTTCTTTCCTATATATCTTGGAAATAAATTAAAACTAATAAATTGCCTTATTGCACTAGGAGGTGCCACGGAAATTTTAGGGCATGATTTTCCAATCCTTTTTGATTTTAGAGGCGGAACCGGAATTACTTCTCTTCTTGGAGGAGTTTTTGCAATTGATAGTAAGATTGCTATTTTTCTTTTTGGTTTATTTTTGATGTTTTTTGCCTTGTTCTCCTTTTTTGACGTTTCTTTATTTAATTTTAAACCCTTAGAAGAAAGCGAAGCTTTAGTTTTTATTTTTGCGATTTTTATCATTTTGCGATCAAATAACAGACTTTTACAAGAATATTTTTTCTTATCACTTGCTATAATTGTATATAGACATTGGCGAAAAACAATATATATTTTAGGTAAATTAAAGGTTTTGAAAAGTTGATAAAAAATTAATTTTTGGTATTATAATTAATGGAAATCTTGAGAGGAGGTAAAAATGATTTCTGCAAATGAGTTAAGAAGTGGAGTGACTTTTGAACTTGATGGAGAGTTGTTTGTAGTAATATCTTACCAGCACATCAAGCCTGGTAAAGGTTCACCTTTTGTAAGAGTAAAAATGAAGAGTCTTGAATCGGGCAATATAGTTGAAAGAACCTTTAGACCTGAGGAGAAATTTAAAAAGGCATTTTTAGAGAGAAAACCAATGCAGTATCTTTATAAAGAAGGAAACAATTTTGTATTTATGGATTTGGAAACATTTGAGCAATTTTATCTTTCAGAAGAAGATGTAGGCGATAGCGCAAACTTTTTAAAGGAAAATTTGGAAATTCAAATCATATTTTACAAAAATAAACCTGTATCTGTAGAATTACCAAATTTTGTTGAACTTAAAGTTGTACAAACTGAACCTGGAGTAAAAGGAGACACGGCAACTTCTGCAATGAAGCCTGCATTACTTGAAACTGGTTATAAACTTCAAGTACCTCTTTTTGTAAACGAAGGCGATGTAATTAGAGTCGATACAAGAACGGGTGAATATCTTGAAAGGGTGAATAAATGAGTAGAATAATTTTAACAACTGAGGCATTAGAATCTCTTGTCGAAAATTCTGTAATAAGCATTGAAGGAGTAAAAGCACTTTACGGTAAAAATCCAGTAAGGTGTGTTATTGGGGATTCAAATATCAGTATTGAAGTTAATATTGTTGCAAAGTTCGGTTATGATCTAAAAAAATTGGGCAATACAATTGCAGAAACTGTAAAGTTAGAAGTTGAGAACATAACACCATTTAAGGTGGAGAACATTATTGTAACATTTGGTGATATCTTCTATGAATCCTAAATCAAAAGGAAGAGAGATTGCTTTAAGTGTTCTTTTTGCAGTTGATTTAGGAAAAAATTCTGTGCCTGATGCCTTTTTGCCTTTTAAGTATGAATCGCCCGTTTCTCTTGAATACGCATTAAAATTAGTTCAAGGAACACTTGAAAATCTTAATGATGTTGATGAAAAGATTAAATCTCTTTTGAAAAACTGGTCGTTTGATAGACTTAATGCTGTCGATAAAAATATTTTAAGACTAGCAATCTTTGAAATTGAAAATCTTGCAGGCGAAGATTACGGTGCAATTGTTTTTGAGGCAGTGGAACTTGCTAAAAAGTTCGGCGATCTTAACTCTGGTGATTTCGTAAATGGTGTTCTCAGAAGTTTCTTACGCTTGAAATATGGAGAAATTGAGACTTGAGGCTTTTGTTTACGGTATTGTTCAAGGCGTCGGTTTTAGATTCTTTGTGCTTTCTAATGCTCGAAAGCTTGGTTTAACTGGATATGTTGAAAATATGTGGGATGGCTCTGTCCATGTAGTTGCTGAGGGAGAAAGGGATAGATTACAAAAACTTCTTGAATATTTAAAAATTGGTCCACGCTCTGCTGTTGTAGATAAAGTTACATATAACTATAGTGAATATAAAGGAGAATTTACAGATTTTGAGGTGTACTAATGGAAGAGAATATAAAAGAATACCTTGAAGAAAGAAAAAACATTGTTAACAATTATTTGAATGTAGCACTTGAAAAGATAAGGGAAGATTCTCCTCTTTATGCTGCAATAAACTATAGCCTTATGGCAGGTGGAAAGAGACTTAGGCCGATAATGCTTATTGCAACTTATGAGTCGAATGTTGATAATTACAAGACTATTTTACCCTTTGCTTCTGCTATAGAGATGATTCATACTTATTCTTTGATACATGATGACCTTCCGATTATGGACAATAGTGATTACAGACGTGGTAAGCCAACGTGCCACAAGATCTATGGAAGTGATATGGCATTGCTTGCAGGTGATGCTCTAATATCACTTGCTTTTGAAATAATTTCCAGTAAAAAATTGCTCGAGAACTTTGATGCAAAATCCGTGCTAAGAATTGTACATGACTTTGCAGAGTTAAGTGGTGCAAAAGGTCTGGTTGGTGGCCAGGTAATGGATATGGTTTCAATGGATATGAATGAGGTAGATGAAAATCTAATACTTTATATCGAAAAAAGAAAAACAGCATCATTATTTATGCTTGCAGTTAGAGTTGGAGGAATTCTTGCAAATGTTTCGGAGGACGAACTGATAAATTTAACTCAGTTTGCAGAGAATTTCGGCATAAGTTATCAAATTCAAGATGATATTCTTGATGAAATTTCAACCACAGAAGAATTAGGAAAAGATACCCATCAGGATAGGAAAAATAAAAAGGCTACATTTGTTTCTCTTTACGGTGTTGATCGCTCGAAAGAAATTGCAAGGGATTACATTGAAAAGGCAGCTAATTATCTTTCACTTTATAATGATAAATACAAATTACTCATAGATATTGCATATAATACATTAGAAAGGATCAAGTAAATGCTTCTTGATAATATTAATTCTCCGAAGGATTTAAAGAACCTTCGAGTAGATGAATTGCAAGAACTTGCCAAAGAGATTAGAGATTTGATAATTAAAGTCGTCTCTAAAAATGGAGGTCACTTATCATCGAATTTAGGCGTGGTCGAGCTAACAATTGCGCTGCATTATGTTTTTGATTTTAACAAAGATAGACTAATTTTTGATGTCTCTCACCAAGCCTACGCACATAAGATAATTACTGGAAGAAGGGATGCCTTTGAGACTCTTAGAACTTTAGACGGTATAAGTGGATATGCAAATCCATTGGAAAGTCCCTACGATACATTTATTGCAGGACATGCATCTACTTCACTTGCATTAGCATTGGGATTTGTAATTGCAAGAAGACTAAAGAAAGAAGATTATGATATTGTTACGTTAATTGGTGATGGTGCACTCACTGGTGGTGAGGCTTATGAAGGTTTGAATAACCTTGGTCATCTGGGAGAAAAAGTCGTTATAGTTTTGAATGATAATGGAATGTCAATCTCAAGAAATGTTGGTGCAATTTCCAGATATCTTACAAGAATAAGAACTTCTAAGTCGTACATTATAATGAAGAGACTACTCGGTAGTAATTTTGCAAGAAAGATAAAACTCGCA
The DNA here is from genome assembly GCF_049967455.1 of Caldisericum sp. NCBI lineage: Bacteria > Pseudomonadati > Caldisericota > Caldisericia > Caldisericales > Caldisericaceae > Caldisericum > Caldisericum sp. The sequence goes on from NZ_JBMFSR010000003.1 coordinate 25,567, forward strand.
TTAAAAGAGTTGCTATTGCCCAATATTATGTTTGAAGAATTTGGCTTCACATATATAGGCCCTGTTGACGGACATGATCTAAATGAACTTATTGAAACATTTAATAGGATTAAAAATTTAAATGTTCCTGTCGTTGTGCATGTTGTCACTAAAAAGGGTTATGGTTACAAACTATCAGAAGAAAGTCCCGATAAATTTCACAGTGCTGAACCTTTTGAACCAGAGAGTGGGAGATTCGTATCGGATACCCAGAGAACATTTTCTGAGGTATTTGGTAGAACTCTTGTTGAATTAGCAGAAAAAGATAAGCGGATATTTGCAATAACCGCTGCAATGCCTGATGGAACAAAGACGAATTACATTAAAGAAAAATTCCCCGAGCGTTTCGTTGATGTCGGTATTGCTGAACAATGTGCAGTTACATCTGCCGCAGCTCTTGCTAAAGAAGGATTTAAACCTTTTGTTGCTATTTATTCAACATTCTTACAGAGAGCGCTTGATCAACTTATACATGATGTTTCTCTTCTTTCGCTTCCTGTAGTTTTTGCAATTGATAGGGCGGGTATTGTCTCAGATGATGGACCTACACATCAGGGTATATTTGATATTGCATATTTATCTTTTATTCCACATTTTGTTGTAGCTGCCCCAAAGGATGCTTTTGAATTAAGGGGGTTAATGAGTCTTGCCCTCGAAAGTGACATTCCATTTGCCATAAGATATCCAAAGGATTTCGCTCAAGACGGTTTTAGCAAAAGATTTGTACTTAGTATAGGCAAGGCTGAAATTGTAGAAAGTGGTTCAGATCTTACAATTATTACACTTGGTCCCGTCTTTTTTGAAGCACTTAAGGCTTTAGATTACTTTAAAAGTAATGGATATAGCGTTGGCCTAATAAATGCTATTTTTGCAAAACCATTTGATGAGGAATTAATTTTGAATGAGGCATTGAAGAGCAAAAAGGTTATTACCGTTGAAGATGGCATTAAGAGAGGCGGTTTTGGTGAAAGTTTGAAGGCTTTTCTTTCTAATTACGGCATTAGAGTAGAAAATATCGCAATTGATAATTTTATTCCAGAGCAGGGAAAAAGAGAAGATCTTCTTAAAAAATATGGTATTAGTAGTGAAAATATTATAAAAGTTGGGGTTAGGATGATTGAAAAGAAGACTTGATGAAGAAATTTTAAGAAGAGGGCTACTTGACAGTAGAACGTTTGCAAAAACATTTATCCTTGAAGGAAAAGTTCTAATCAATGGTAGAAAAGCTATTAAGCCGAGTGAATTGGTTGATGAGAATGTTACAATTGAAATTCTTGAAGAAAAAAAATATGTTAGTCGCGGGGGTTTTAAGTTAGAATTTGCCTTAGATCAATTTGGTGTTAATCCTTGCGATAAAATTTGTTTAGACATTGGCTCCTCCACAGGAGGATTTACTGATTGTTTACTTAAGCGCGGCGCCAAAAAGGTTTACGCAATTGACGTTGGAAAAAATCTTTTGGATCCAACTTTAAAAAAAGACTCTCGTGTAATTTTGATTGAAGGATTCAATGCACGTTATCTTTCAAAAGAAATCATAAATGAGCCAGTTGATCTTGTTGCAATTGATGTATCTTTTATTTCTATATTAAAAATACTTCCAAATTTATTCCCCATTTTAAAAGAAAGCGGAGAAGTCGTATCATTAATAAAACCTCAGTTTGAAGGAGAGCCGAGATATCTTAAAAAAGGTATAATAAAAGATAAGTCTATCCATATAACGATACTTAAGACACTGTTAAAAAATATCGAAAACCTTGGGTTTGTTGTTCAGAGCGTTACATACTCTCCGATAAAAGGGGGAAAGGGAAACATAGAGTTCTTTTTCCATATTAAAAAAAACGGTATCTTTGTTAAAGAAGAATTTATTGATAAAATTGTAGAGGAGGCATGGGAAAAAGCAATGTGAAAAAAGTTGGCATTTTTTACAAAGATGAACCTTATTTTGTTGAAAAGGCAAGAGAAGTTGAATTATACTTAAAACGGAAAAACATCGAAGTTTATGAAAACAATGATTTTGAGAGTCTTGAGGAAGATGATTCTCTAATTTTAATAAGCCTTGGTGGAGATGGGACTTTTTTAGGTGCTTCACGTATAGCTTTGAAACTAAATGCGTCAGTTTTAGGAATTAATTTTGGAAATCTTGGTTTTTTAACTGATGTCGAAGGTATGGACATTTTTATTGCATTAGAAAAGTTGCTAAATGGGGAATATTTTATTGAAGAAAGAATGACTCTTTTAGGAGAGCTAAATAGAAATGAAGAAGAAACCTTTTGTAGTGTAAACGACTTCGTTGTGCTTAGGAAGATAGAGGAAAAAATTTTACAATTTGAAGTTGCAGTAAATGGAGTAAAGTCAGGTAGATTTAGATGCGATGGATTTATCGTTTCAACAGCTACAGGATCAACTGCTTATGCCTTGTCTGTCGGAGGTCCTATAATTGTTCCGCAAGCACGTGTGTTTGAATTAAATTATATTGCTCCTCATAAACTTTCTGCACGTCCACTTGTGTTGTCCGAAAATGATGTTCTTGAGATTGAAATTGAAAGTGATGGTAACTTCGATTTCATAAGAGATGGTTTAAAAGTAAAAAATGTTAAAAAGTTTGACAGGTTGGAATTTAGAAGACATCCAAGAAATCTAAAAATAGTTCATCTAAAAGGAAAAAACTTCTTTGATGTTTTAAATAAGAAGTTTGGGTGGGGATACTAAGCTATGCTTTTGGGACTAATTATCAAAAATTTAGCAATTGCAAAAAATGTAGAGATTTCGTTTGATAGGAATCTTATTGTAATAACTGGTGAAACGGGTGCAGGAAAAACAATAATAATGAATGCAATTGCTTTAGCTTGTGGAGAAAATACAAATACTGATATTATTCGCACCGGAGAGGAGAGTGCAACAATTGAAGCGAGTTTCTTTATAGGAGAAAACCAAAAGTTAAAATCAATTCTTGAAGGATACTCCCTCTACGATGGGGAAGATGTTTTGGTGATCTCAAGAACTATTTCAAAAACTAAGAGTAAGGTAATTGTTAACGGCCATCTTGTTTCGCTAAAACAACTTGGAGAGATTGGAAGAAATCTCATTGATATGCATGGCCAACATGAGATTCAGAGTCTTCTCGATCGATCAACACATTTAAAATATCTGGATAAGTTTGGCGGTGATAAAATTTTACAATTAAAAGAAATCGTAATTTCTGATATTGCTGAATACAGAAAATTAATACAAACATTAAAAGAATTAATCGAAAAGGATAGTAAGTTTCGACAAGAAAGAGAATTTATTAACTATGAGATAGCAGAACTTGAAAAAGCAAATCTTAAAGACGGAGAGGAAGAAGAATTAGAGGCTGAATACAAATTACTAAGTAATGCAAAGGAACTAATTAGTACTCTCGAAAGTGTCCAAGAAAGTTTGTCTTCTGGTGACTTTTCTGTTATCAAAGGACTTAACACGTCTATAACTCTTTTGCAAAAAGTAAGCGATTATTCAAATGATATTAAGAGCTTAAAAGAAAGACTTGAAAGTAATTTAATAGACATTAAAGAAATTTCAAGAGATTTGGCAAACTTCTATGGCAGTATAGTTGTTGATCCGGAAAGATTAAGTTATCTTGAGAATAGACTCGATGAAATTAGTAAACTTAAATTAAAATACAAAAAGTCAATTAGAGAGTTAATAAATTACCTTTCTGAACTTAAAGAATCAGTCAGAAGTTTTAATGAAATTAGTGAAGAAATTGAAGAGATTCAAAAGAAAAAGAATGAACTTGAAGCTAAAATAAGAAAAGAAGTTTTGGAGCTTTCAAAAATGAGATTTGAAGTTGCAAAAGAGTTCGAAAGACAAATTGAGAATGAATTAAAAGACCTTGCCATGGAAAATGCAAAGTTCATTGTGAAGATTTACCAAGTTGAAGACCCAGATGGCTTAAATATAAACGGAAAATCATATAAATTATTTTATGATGGAATTGATGCGTGTGAGTTTCTGATAAGTCCAAACCCGCCCCATGATTTTAAACCACTTGCAAGTATTGCTTCTGGCGGTGAGCTTTCGAGAGTAATGCTTGCTATAAAGTATGTAATAGCAAAAGTTGATGACATTCCGGTTTTAGCGTTTGATGAAGTAGATTCAGGAATTGGTGGTAAAACAGGCGAAAAAGTTGCTGAAAAATTGTTTGAAATTTCTAAATATAGACAGGTTATATGTATTACGCATCTTCCTCAGATTGCTTCACTTCCTGCAGAGCATTTTGTAGTTGAAAAGATTGTAAAGGATAACGAGACCATGCTAAATGTCAAAAAACTTAACGAATACGAAAGAATTAACGAAATTGCAAGAATGATATCTGGATCAAATATAACTGATACAACAATTAAGCAGGTAAAAGAATTAATGGGGAGGTGGAAAAGTGAAAATTCTCGTTATTAATCCTGGCTCAACTTCTACAAAAATTGCAGTTTTTGAGGACAAAAATCCTATCTTTGAGGAAACTATTAGGCACGATAAAAACGAGCTTTCAAGATTCAATACTGTTCTTGACCAATTAGATTATCGAAAAAAGGCAATTTTGGATTTACTTGAAAAGAAAAATGTTTCGATAAAAGAATTTGACGCTATTATTGGAAGAGGTGGCATTGTTAAGCCTATAGAAGCTGGCACTTATATTGTAAATGATACTTTAATTAATGATTTGAAAGCGTATTCAAAAGAACAAGAACATCCATCTACACTTGGTGGGCTTATAGCATACGAAATTGCAAGCTCAATAGGAAAACATGCTTTTATCGCTGATCCTGTTTGCGTTGATGAATTTGAAGATATTGCACGAATCTCGGGTTTAAAAGAAATAAAAAGAAAATCCCTTTTACACGCTTTGAATGTTAGAGCAAGTATGTACAAATATGCAGAATCAGCAGGAAAGGATGTCAAAGATCTAAATCTTATTGTTGCTCATCTTGGTGGTGGTATTTCTGTTGTAGCAATAAAGAAGGGAAGGATAGTCGATGTAAATAATGCAAATGAAGGAGGACCGTTTTCTCCAGAAAGAGCAGGATCTTTGCCATCAATTGATGTTGTCAATATGTCCTATTCTCATAAATATTCGAGAAACGATCTTTTAAGACTATTCACTAAAGAGGGCGGAGTATATTCATACCTCGGTACTAATAATATGAAAGAAGTAATAGAGCGAATAAAAAATGGAGATCAATATGCAAAAGAAGTTTTTGATGCAATGTGTTATCAAATAGCTAAAGAAATTGGGGCAATGGCCACAGTTTTAAAAGGTCAAGTTGAAGCAATTATTATAACAGGGGGTATTGCACATAATAATGAAGTTATAGATGAAATTGAAAGAAGAGTTGGTTTTATTTCAAAAATAGTTAAATACCCTGGCGAATTTGAAATGGAAGCACTTGCATTTGCAGCACTAAGAGTTTTAAAAGGTGAGGAAAAAGCAAAAATTTATACTTAATTGTGATATAATAGAATAAAATTAGTTAAATTTGTTTTGAGGAGGATATATGGAGACTATAAAAAAATTAGATGATTTACTTCAAGCTGTAAGATCATTAAGAGAAAAGAGAACCGTATCAGTTGCTTATGGTCAGGATCTTCATACTTTACAGGCTGTATCCAATGCAATAAGAGAAGGTATTGTTAATGCGATTATCTTTGCTGATAAGGATGAAGTAAAACGAGTATGTGAAACAAACAACATTGATATGTCTATGTTTGAAGTGGTGGACGTAAAAGATGAAAAGGAAGCAGTAAGACAAGCAGTGAGACTTGTTAGAGAAAAAAAAGCAGACTTTATAATGAAAGGGCTTTGCCAGAGTGCTACTTACATGAGAGGAATTCTTGATAAGCAGGAAGGGCTTCTTCCCGAGGGAAAAGTTCTTTCACATGCTGCTATTATTGAATCACCGAACTATCACAAGCTTTTAATTGTTTCAGACGTTGCCGTAATACCTCAGCCAGATTTATCAATGAAAGAAGCGATGATTAACTATGATGTTCAAATAGCAAAAAAACTTGGAATAGAAAAACCTAAAGTTGCTGTTATTGCAGCAGTAGAGACTGTTTCTCCAAAAATGCAGGCCACAGTAGATGCTGCGCTTTTGTCTGTCATGAATAAACGAGGACAAATAAAAGATTGTATTGTTGATGGTCCGCTTGCTACTGACCTTGCTCTTTCAAAGGAATCTGCAGAAATTAAGAAGGTCAAATCTGAAGTTGCAGGAGATGCCGATATTTTGATAATGCCAAATATTGAAGCGGGTAATGCATTTTTCAAGGCTCTTACAAAATTGGGTAATGCTGAAATTGCAGCTGTTGTAACTGGTGCAACGGCACCTGCTGTACTTACCTCACGTGGAGATAGTGAACAATCAAAATTGTATTCAATAGCTTTAGCAGCGCTTATCGCTGAAAAATAAATATTAAGAGGTGAACTATGAAGGATAAAAACTTTTATGGTGATTTGAATCCAAACGATGTGGAATCAATCTTAGCAAAAGCAACTACTGAAAAATTACCTCAGAGCATTAAACCTGAGGAGTCTCAAGAGCAAGATGCCTCTCAACAAACAAAAGCTGAAACGGATTATAACAAAAAGGCAGAAAACGGAAATGTTTCTCTTAATGAACAAAAAAAGAACAATAACCTGAATGAAACTTACTTGATGAAAACTTTCAAAAAGGGTGATATTATCACAGTAACCGTTGTTAAAGTTGAACCAAACGGAGCATATGTTAGCGCTGGTATTAAAGAAGATGTTTTTATTCCGCTTAGAGGACTTACAAATAAACAAGTAAATTCTGCTTCAGAGATTGTTAACGTTGGAGATAAGATCAATGTGATGGTTCTACGTAATGGTCCAAATTTAATCCTCTCTAAAAAGCTTGCTGATAATGTAAAGAAGTATGAAGATCTAAAGCAGAAAATGGAGAATGAGGAAAAAGTAAAAGCTAAAGTTGAAAAGGTTATAAAGGGAGGCCTTCTCCTTGATATTGATGGAGTTCCGGCATTTTTGCCGCAGTCTCAAGTGGGACTAAAGAAAGGGGAAACTCTCGATTCACTTGTTGGAAAAGAAATTGATGTTTATCTTCTTGAAGTTGAGCCGAAAGTTAAAAGAGTTATCGCTTCAAGACTGAAGGTTTTACAAGAGGAAAAAGAACAACTTAAGAAACAAACACTTGTAAATCTCAAAAAAGGTGAAATCTATGAAGGTGTTGTAAAAGCTATCCAAGACTTTGGAGTGTTTGTAGATATTGGAAATGGCGTTGAAGGACTTATTAGAATTAATGAATTGACCTGGGGCAGGAGAAAGGATCCGCACGAAGTAGTGAAAGTAGGTGAGAAAATTAGAGTTAAAGTTTTATCCGTGAACCTTGACAATGAGAAAGTTTCGCTAAGTTTAAGACAAACTAAACCTCATCCATGGGAGGTAGTTGAAGATAAATATCCAATTGGAAGTATTGTCGAGGGAACAGTTCTTCGTATCCATCCTTTTGGGGTTGTTCTTGAACTTGACGAAGGTATTACAGGCCTCATTCATATTTCGCAGTTGGATACAAAGAGAGTAGATAAGATCGAAAATTTCGTCAAAATTGGTGATAAATTACAGGCAAAGGTTATGTCTATTGATAAAGAAAACAGAAAAATGAAACTTAGTAGAAAGGCACTGTTTGAAAATGAACAAGGAGAAAATACGAATCAGTAAAGAAGAAATAAAACAATATCTTCCTCATAGAGACCCTTTCTTGTTTGTAGATGAAATTACAGAAGTAGTTCCTGGAATTAATGCAGTGGGTTTAAAAAAATTTAGCGGTAATGAGAATTTTTTTGAAGGACATTTCCCAAATTTACCTATCCTTCCTGGTGTTATTCTTGTTGAAATGTGTGCTCAAGTTTCTGCTTTTATACTTTTGACTGTTGATAAATTTAAAAGCGCTTTTGGTTTTCTTGTAGGTATTGATGATTTTAAATTTATAAAAAAAGTAAATCCTGGAGATACTGTGAAGGTTGTTGCAAATATGCTTAATGTAAAATTCGGCATTGCCAAAAGCTATGTAGAAGCATTTGTTGACGATAATCTTGTTGCTAAAGGAATAATTGCGGTAAAAATTATTAAAGAATAGGAGGAAAAAATGGAGGAAAAAGAAATTAGAGAAAAGGTCAATAAAGTAATTGTTGAAAAATTGGGTGTGGATAAAGAGAAAATAACAAATGATTCAAGATACGTTGAGGATCTTGGTGCTGATTCACTTGCACTTGTAGACATAGCAATGGCGCTTGAAGATGAATTTGGAATGAAGATTCCCGATGAAGATATCGAAAAAATAACAACAGTTGGAAGTACTATTCAATATATTAAGGAACACATAAAATGACTAAATGTTTACACTAGCTAAAATTTTAGAGGGCTGCCAAGCCCTCTTTTTATTCTTTCACTTTCTCCAAAACAAATTTTACGGTCTCTTCAAAGTCCAGCGTAAATCGTTCCCCAGAGCTTCGAACTTTCACTTCAAACTTACCTTCTTTCTTTAATGCACGACCTACTATTATTTGTAAAGGAATTCCTATTAAGTCTGCATCATTAAACTTTTCTCCCGCGCTTAAGTCTTCTCTATCATCCAAAAGCACGTCTATCCCTTCTTTAACAAAACGTTCGTGTAATTTATTGCTTGAACTATTTATTTCTTCATCGTTTAAGTTTATCGGTACAATTTCCACTTTAAAAGGTGCTATGTTTATAGGCCAAATTATTCCTTTATCATCGTGAAACTTTTCGACAATTGCTTGTAAAGTTCTTCCAACCCCAATTCCGTAACAACCCATGATGAAATATCTTTCTTTGCCATCTGCATCAAGAAAAGTCGCATTCATTTTTTCGGAATATTTCGTACCTAACTTAAAGGTGTGTCCTAATTCAATTCCATTAAATTTTTTAAAAGGTGTGCCACACTTTGGGCAGAGATCTCCCTCTTTTACAGTCCGTATATCCTCTACATAGTTAGGATTAAAATCTCTTCCGATATTTACGTTTTTAAAATGAAATCCATCTTCATTAGCACCACAGACAAAGTTTTTCATTTTCAAAATACGTTTGTCTACTATAACCTCAATTGGTGAATTAATAGGGCCAATTGCACCTATATGTGCTTTAAAAATATTAAAAACTTCATCCTCACTTGCTAGCTCCAAAGTTTTTGCACTAAAAAAATTCTTGAGTTTAACTTCGTTTAATTCGTCATCTCCTTTTACAATTGCAAGAAAGTATTTCCCGTCAATTTTGTAAACAAGAGATTTCACTAATTTGCCCTTTGGTAGATTTAGAAAATTTGAAACTTCCTCAATTGTTCTGTTGTCAAAAGTTTCTATTTTTTTAAGAGGTAATTCAGTTTCTACTTCATTAGGGTCTGTATCCAAGGATTTTGCAGCCTCTGTATTTGCAGCATAGCCGCATTTAGGACACATTACGAACTCACTTTCTCCACCCAAATCAGATATTACAACAAATTCATGAGAAACTTTCCCTCCAATTGCACCCGAATCAGCCTCTATAGGTATTACATCAAGGTGACATCTTTCAAATATATTAATATATGCATCATACATTTTTTTATAGCTTATTTCAAGATTTTCTTCTGAGGTATCAAAGGAATATGCATCTTTCATTAAAAATTCTCTTGCTCTCATTAGGCCAAAGCGAGGTCTTATTTCATCACGATACTTAGTTTGAATTTGGTAAAATATTTTCGGTAGGTCTTTATAAGAGCGTAGTTCTCTTCTTGCAAGATCAACAACTGCCTCTTCGTGGGTAGGTCCAAGGCAAAAAAATCTTCCCTTTCTATCCTTTACTTTAAACATTTCATCTCCATAAATGTCCCATCTACCTGTTTCATCCCATAGTTCCTTAGGCATAATTGCCGGAAAAAGAAGTTCAAGTGCCCCTGCTTTGTTCATTTCTTCCCTTATTATCTTTTCAACATTTTTTAAAGCAATTAAACCAAAGGGTAAGTATGAGTATACGCCCGCCGCCATTTTTCTTATTAGACCTGCTTTTATCATTAATTTATGGCTTTCTATCTCCGCATCCTGCGGATCTTCACGTAAAGTTGGAAGAAAAAAGTCTTTTATCTTCATAAATTAACTCCTTTCTCTAATTTACATATCATATTATATGGATCTTGCATATTCTTTAAAATAGTGTAAAATTTACACAGTATGATAGAAATATCACAGAAATTAGTAAACGCTCTTAAAGAAAGAAACTTAACTCTTTCAACTGCCGAATCCATAACGGGCGGTCTTGTAGCTAAATTAATTACCGATATCCCAGGGAGCTCCAAAGTTTACTTAGGTGGTATTGTTGCTTACTCTCCTAAAGCAAAGATTGAAATTTTAAAAATTGATAGAGAAATAGTGGAAATGTTAGGAACAGTTGATCCTTTAGTTGCTGAACTTATGTCTACAAATGTTAGAAATCTATTTAAAGCAGATATTGGGCTTTCAACAACAGGTATTGCTGGACCAGATCCTATTGAAGGAAAACCTGTTGGACTTTCTTATGTGGGAATTTCAGTAAACAACAAAAACTTTGTCTTTGAAAACAAATTTCAAGGTGATCGTATTATAATAAGAGAGAATGTAGCAGAGTTTTTGCTTAAAAAATTACTAGAAATTTTAGAAGGAGGTTGATAGCTATGAGAATTGGAGTTTTGACTGGTGGTGGTGATTGTCCTGGATTGAACCCAGCAATAAGAGGTGTAGTTTATAGAGCCGCTGACTTTGGCGATGAAGTTATTGGATTCGAAGAAGGCTGGAAAGGGCTTATTGAGGACAAAAAAAGACCTTTATCCATCAAAGATGTTGAAGAAATCATAAATTATGGGGGCACAATTCTTTTTACTTCGAGGACAAATCCTTTTAAGGAAGAAAAAGGGCCCGAAAAGGTTATTGAAACATTACAGAAAAATAATATAGATGCACTCATAGCAATTGGAGGAGACGATACATTATCAGTTGCGCTTAAACTCCATAAACTTGGTGTAAAGGTAGTTGGTGTCCCGAAAACAATGGATAATGATTTGTCACAAACTGACTATACTTTTGGATTTTTCACCTCGGTAGAAGTTGCAGTGGATGCTCTTAATAGGCTGAGAGATACTGCCAAATCCCATAAGCGTATTATAGTTCTTGAAGTGATGGGAAGAGAAGCAGGTTGGGTTGCACTTTACACAGGTATTGCTGGTGCAGCAGACTGGATCTTAATCCCTGAAGAGAAACCTGACTACGATAAGATGTGTGAGCATCTTAAGAAGAAGTATGAAGAAAAGGGATATGCGCTTGTAGTTGTGTCTGAAGGAATTGAAGTTCCTATCGAAACTATAACCGAAGTTGATGAATTTGGTCATGAATTACTTCAGAAGAGGGGCGTTCATGAATATGTTGCTGATTTAATATCCAAGAAACTCGGTATTTCTACTCGCAGCGCAATTATCGGACATATACAAAGAGGTGGTCCTCCAACAGTCTTTGACCGTATTCTTGCAACAAGAGTTGGAGTAAAAGCAGTTGAGATGGTACATGAGGGTGATTTCGGAAAGATGGCCGCAGTTTCTGGTAATAAAGTGATATCTGTTCCGCTTGAAGATGCAGCTGGCAAGCCAAAACTTGTAGATGAAGAATGGCTTAATTTTATGAAAGTCTTTGAAAAATGAAAAGAATAGCCGTTCTTACCTCCGGGGGCGATGCCCCCGGTATGAATGCAGCAATAAGAAGTGTTGTTCGAGTTGGTTTTTCAAGGAAGATTGAAGTAATTGGTGTATTTGAAGGATACAGAGGTTTAACCCAAAAAAGTTTTAAGAATCTCCTTCCTCGCGATGTGAGTGGACTCCTTGAAGAGGGAGGAACTTTTCTTTTATCTTCAAGAACAGAAGAATTTAAAGAAGATAAAATGCAGGAGCTTGCGATCAAGAATATGAAGGAGGAAGGAATTGAAGGTCTTATCGTAATTGGTGGTAATGGTTCACAGTCGGGAAGTCTTGCTCTCTTTAAAAAAGGTTTTCCCGTAGTTGGAGTTGCATCAACAATCGATAACGATCTATGGGGAACAGATTATACCATTGGTTTTGATACTGCCGTAAATACCGCAATTGAAGCAATCGACAAAATTAGGGATACTGCTACATCCCATTCAAGAACTTTTATTGTAGAAGTAATGGGTAGGGATAGAGGTTTTATTGCGCTTGAAGCAGGTCTTGCAAGTGGTGCAGATATTGTCCTTATTCCTGAAAGAAAATTTGATATTGATAAAATTATTGAGAATATAAAAGCTGGCCTTAAAAAGAAGAAGAAACATCATATGATAATAACTGCTGAAGGTGCAATCCATGCGCAGGATCTCCAATCTGAAATAAAGGGAAGACTTCCTGATCTTGATGTGAAGTATTCTGTTCTTGGTTATATTCAAAGAGGAGGTGCACCAACAAGGTTTGATAGAATAATAGCAACGATGTTCGGCGCAGAGGCCGTTGAATTGCTAATAAAAGGAACTCCTGGGTTTGTAGTTGGGATAAAAGATAACCATATCGTACATATTCCCATTGAAGATGCAGTAAAAAAATTTAAAGAGATCAACTATAAGTTATACGACATTATTGAGGAAGTGTCTGTGTAATGAAAAGGATATTTACATCTATCCGATTTCAGTTAATCTTTGTTCTTGTTGTCTTTATAATATTTACCTTTTTTACGATTTCTTCGAGTATTTCGCAGTATCTTGAGCAAAATGAAATTGAAAGCGAGACCAAGAGACTCACTATTATAAGTAGGCAGATTGAGGAACGCTTCGAAAAGATGTATACTGCAGAATCACTTCTAAGAGGATACGATAATATTACTACAAAAGAACGCAACTTATATATTAATGTTTTCTTGAAGCCAGCTTTTGAGAATTATTTTTCAATGATATCATCAGCGTATTCTGATGTCGAAGTAGGTTATTATATTCCCATTTTCAATAATCCAATAAGTGTTCATTCATCAAAAGGAAATCTAATTAAAAAGGTCGTTGTAATGGTTGCAATACCAGAGAAATATGGTGGTGGGTATATTTTTTCTGCAGTTCCTCAATCTAATGTAAAGGATAACGTAAGAAGTATCATTTATTCAATTAATCGTATAATATTTTACCTTGCTCTAATTACAATGATAATTGTTCTTATTATTACCTCTTTCTTTAGTCTTCGCATACTTCAAATTCGTAAAGGCCTTAAAAATCTCGAAAGAAACCTTGATTTTAGATTTCCTAATTATGGGGGAGAAATTGGCGATATTGCAGCTTCAATAAACAGTATGGCTGAGAATCTTAAGAGAAATCTTGAAGAAATGCAAAAAGCAGAGGCATTAAAATCACTTGGTTTGTTTACAGCTGGTATTGTACATGAAGTAAGGAATCCATTAACTTCTATAAAAGGCTTTGCAACAATTCTTTCACAAAAACTTCAGGGCAAAGACGAAGAAAGATTTGTTCGTCCAATTCTCACTGAGACTGAAAGACTTGGACGAATCGTTGATGATCTTTTAAAATATGGAAGACCCTCTCCATTATCACTTGTAAAATTCAATTTAAAGCCTTTCTTCAACCATATTTTAGAGCTTGCAAAACAATACGATTCTAAAAAGAAAATTAAATTTGAGTTAAAATGCCAAGATCTAACAATAGTTGCGGACGAAAGAAAACTTGAAGAACTTTTCCTAAACCTCGTTATTAATGCAGTTCAAGCGATTGACAAAGAAGATGGTTTGATTGAAATAGAGTGTATTGATGAAGGAAGAAGCATAAGAATAACTGTTCAAGATAATGGTTCAGGAATGGACGAAGATACCATTAAAAATATTTTTGTTCCGTTCTATACAACTAAAGAACATGGTACAGGTTTAGGTCTTGCAATAGTTCATCGAATTGTTGAAGAGCATAGCGGGAAGATTCTTGTAGAAAGTAAAGTAGGTTTAGGAACAAAATTTACAATCATATTGCCAAAGAGGGATCTAAAGTGAAGATCAAAAAATACAAAATTCTTGTCGCTGATGACGAAGAAAATATAAGAATGCTTTTAAGTGAGACCTTAAAGGATGAAAGTTATGAGGTTGTCGAAGTTAATAACGGGAAGGATGCTATTGAACAAGTTAAAAAGAATGATTTTGATTGCGTCTTATTAGATGTTCGTATGCCAATTTTGGATGGGATGGAAGCCTTTCTGAAGATAAGAGAAATTAGGAATAACCTGCCGGTTATTTTTTTGACTGCTTATGGAAGCTCTGATCTTGCCATTAAAGCAATGAAAAAAGGAGCATACGACTATCTTACAAAACCTTTCGATATTGAAGAATTAAAAATAAAAGTTAAAAAAGCAATTGAACTTAAAGAGCTCACAGAAAATGCTCCAAGTTTTGAAAAAGGAGAAAATCGATATGAAGCAGATGAAATTATTGGAAACTCACCTAAAATGCAGGAAGTTTTTAAAGAAATAGGAAAGGTAGCGGAATCTGATGCAACCGTCTTAATAAGAGGTGAGAGTGGTACCGGAAAAGAACTTGTGGCAAAAGCAATTCACCATCACAGCACAAGGAAGAACAAGCCGTTTGTCGTAGTTAATTGCGCAGCGATTCCTGAAAGTCTCCTTGAATCAGAATTATTCGGTCATGAAAAAGGTGCTTTCACAGATGCATATACAAAAAGAATCGGTAAATTTGAGCAAGCTAACGAAGGTACAATTTTCTTGGATGAAATAGGAGACATGAGTTTGAATCTCCAAGCAAAGCTTCTTCGAGTTCTCCAAGAAAAGACTTTCAACCGTGTCGGTGGTAATGAGACGATTATAACTACTGCAAGAGTTCTTGCTGCAACAAACAGGAATCTTGAGAAATTAGTTGAATCTGGAGAATTTAGAGAAGATTTATTTTATAGATTGAATGTTGTCACAATTTGGCTTCCTCCTCTTAGAGAAAGAAAAGAAGATATTCCATTACTTGTTAATTATTTTGTTAGTAAGTATTCTGATAAATATAAGAAAAATGTTAGAGGAGTTTCAAAAGAAGTCCTTGAACTTTTCATGGATTACAATTGGCCAGGTAATGTAAGAGAGCTAGAAAACGCAATTGCAAGGGGAGTTATAGTAACTTCTGCCCCTTTAATTTTATTAGAAGATTTACCTCAGACATTGCAAAATAAAATAAAGAGTGAAGAATACAACAAAACAGAAGTTGAAGAAGAAAACTTAAACTTACCAAAACTGATAGAAAAGATTGAAAAAGAGGCTATTATTAAGGCTCTTGAAAAAGCTCAAGGCAATAAGACAAAGGCAGCGCAAATTTTGGGTATTTCACGAAAGTCTTTATTTAATAAACTGCGATACTACAATTTAATGCAGGAAGGAGAAGAAAATGGAAAATTTGAAGATAATTGATGAATTCAAGGAGGAAGTAATATCTTTAAGAAGAGAAATCCATATGTATCCTGAAACGGCATTTGAAGAATATAGAACTTCTGATCTTGTTTACAATTACCTTTCTAAACTCGGACTTGAAGTCAAAAAAGGTATAAATAAGACAGGAGTTGTCGCTGAGTTAAAAGTTAACAATGCAAAGGGAACAGTTCTTTTGAGAGCTGATATGGATGCATTGCCAATTCAAGAAGAAAATGAAGTGCCATATAAATCAAGAAAAGATGGAAAAATGCATGCATGTGGACATGATGCGCATACTGCAATGCTTCTTGTAACATCTAAGGTTTTAACTCAAATGAAAGAAGATGTGAATTTTAACGTGAAATTTGTTTTTCAACCATCTGAAGAAAGAGATCCTGGCGGAGCAATTGGAATGATTGAAGAAGGAATACTTGAAAATCCTCATGTAGATTTTGTTTTTGGATTGCATGTTGCAGGTTTCTATAAAGCAAACACAATACATATTAGAGAGGGCGTAATGATGGCTGAGGCTGATAGTTTCAAAATCAAAATAAAGGGATCAGGTGGACATGGAGCATACCCTCATAAAGCAGTTGATCCAATCCTAATTGCTTCTCATATTGTAATTGCTCTCCAAGCTATCATTTCGAGGGAAATTGATCCTCTTGAGCCTGCAGTATTGTCTTTTGGGAAAATTTCTTCTGGTGACGTTTTTAACGTTATTCCAGAAACAGCAGAACTTGAAGGAACTGTGAGAACTTTAAAAGATGAAGTATCTAAATTTATCAAAGATAGAATAGAACAAAACTCGTCTCAAATAGCTCAAGCATTCAGAGGAAATGCAACCTTAGAATACAATTTTGGATATCCTCCATTGATTAACCATAAAATTGCAGTGGATTTTATTAGAGATATTGCAAGAGAAGTTGTAGGCTATGATAAAATTTTTGAGGCTCCAGTATCTATGGGTGGCGAAGATATGGCTTATTTTCTAAGAGAGAGATCGGGTGCTTTTTACTGGCTTGGTGCATTGAATGAAGAGAAGGGAATAATTTATCCAAATCATTCTCCAAAATTTGATATTGACGAGGACATTCTTCCCACAGGTGTAAAAATGCATGTTGCAACAGTTCTAAACTTGGGAAAGCTTTATAAATAAAAACCGATCGATTTAAAAAATACTTTGAGGAATTTCATCTTATTATATTTTAGTATTTTTCTTTCGACATTTCAACATTTTATAAAATAGTACTTGACAAATTTACAACCAGTTTATAATTTTATTGAGGAGTTGTGAGATGATTTGTGAGATTTTAAATTTTTTTATTGGAGTTTTCTGAAAATTATTTCATTCTTCTGTTTTCAAAAAAATCTAAGAGTAATTACACTTTTTCTGCGTTACTAAGAACATTAACTATTATTTTAGTTTTTGTTTTTGTTGATTACAATTCTTTCTCAAGTGCAAATAAGGAGACAAAAACTAATAATAAGGGGAAGAGAATTGGGGCAAAGTGCAAATGAGCAAAAGGAACAATCAACGATTACAGCAAAAATCATTCCAATTTGAAAAAATGAACTTTGGGGCTTTGTAACAAAAATAAGAACGTAGTACTACAAGCATCTTACGACAATGTCTTACCTTTTTCAGAAGGACTTGCAGCAGTTGATAAGATCTATAATGGAGATTTTTGATAAAGTGGGAAACTTGATTATCCCTATGCAATTTAATTCGTTTATTCATTAACAAGGTTTAGCTCTGGTTAGTTGGAGTGAAAGTTGGGTTTTCATTGAAAAGCGCGGAAAGAAATGCTTTTGATAAAATTTTTGACGATGCTCATCCTTTTAAAGATGGTTATGCTGTTGTGGAATTCGGCAAATACCCAGATACTTGATATGGATTTATAAATAAAACTGGAAACTTATTAATTCCTGCTAACTTTAAGTGGGGCAAACCCATTTTTTGACGGAATTGCCAATGTTCAAACAGAAAACAGTTGGACGTTTATAAAGACTAAAGGCGAAAAATAATTTGGAAGAGTATTTAATTCAGAGAACAACATTAGTAGTGGGCTTGCTGCAGTTATTGTTAACGGAAATTGGAGTTATATTAATGCAAACGGTAATATAGAAATTTCTCCACACTATGACACTACAAATTATTCAGCGAAGATATTACAGCTGTTTTGCTTAATGGAAAACATGGCTATGCTGATAAAAAAGGAAACTTTGTAATTCGAAATATATTTGATTTTGCTAATGATTTTAGGAGGGTATTGCGCTTATCCTATTATATAATGATTGGGTATATATGGACAAAAAAGGAACACAATTTTAGTAAGAATTTTTTTGCAGTAATACATTTTTAAATATGTTTTTTGCATCTGTTTTTTATATTTAAGCAATAGGTATCTATTGCTTAATATATAATAAGGGACTCCTTGAAAAATAAATGTATTTTATGCCTTGGAAGAAATTAGAGGCTAATCCTAAAATGTTGTATAGTTTTTTCAATTAACAATTAATAAAACTTATTTTTCAAATGTAAAAAGCGGGGCAATTAAAAGCCCCGCTAGGATGGAAATTGGATTTTTATATTATTCTAACGCCTTTTAAGAAAATATGAGTTGTTATTGCGTTAGTATCGTATGGACTGTTATCAAAAGCAACAATATTTGGAATTCCTTCAGCCCTAAGTGTCCCGAGGTTTTCTTTTCCAATGATTTTTGCAGGATTAAGAGTTATAGTTTTTAAGGCATCGACTTCGTTAAGTCCTTCTTTTACAAGAAGCCCTGCATTTAACCTGAGATACTTGCTCGGGAACATGGGATGTCCCGTCGTAAGTGCAGTTAAGATGCCTTCATTGATTAGTTCAATAGGTACATTTGGAGAAAGTCCTTTGAGTTCAATTGACCAACGTGGGAACATTACCGGTCCATAAATGACAGGAACATTATTTTCCTTAATTAAATTTTTAACTAAATTTGATTGAATACCATAAAGGATTGCCGATTTCAAATTAAACTCCTTAGCAATTCTCAGGGATGTCGCAATATCATCTGCTCTAAAACTTGCGAATATTGCAAGATCATTTTGAGAAATTAAATCTTGTAAAGCTTCATATGCAAGATTAAGTTCTTTGTGTTCATTCTTGTATTCAATTGCTTTATAAAGTGTATCTCTTATAACATATGCAATACCCATTCTTGTTGATGGAGTTTTGTTTTTGGATCCGTAAATAGATTTTGGTTCAGAATTAATTGAAAATTTAACTCCCAAAGGATTCTGAATTAGCATATCAAGAACATGCTTACCCTTGTTGTAAATAAGAGCTCCACGACCACCTATTGGATTTGCATTTCCTGGAAGTACCAAGCTTATAAGCGTTCCACCTCTAATCGCCTTCTCAAATGCTTCATCGTATGGATTTATACCATCAAGAGTTAATAATTCTGGTGTAACAGGATTGGTTGCCTCATCCAAATCATCGCCTTCTATTTTGCCAAGGGATTCTTCTTTTAGCCCAATTCCTGAGCCAAGGTCTATAATTGGGGGCATTACAAAATTTGCAGTATAGGTTTCTTTGGCAGATTCGTTTATGTCATCTCCAATGTGATAAATTTTATTTTCGTCAAAAAGAATTACTCTATCCTCTAAAATTTCTTCACCAGTGAAAAGCTTCTTTGCATAGAGTTTATACATATTTTCCTCCTTCAATTATCACATTTCCTTCCAAAATAACTGTATTCGCCTTAGAAGTTACTGAAAAGGGATTTTTATCAAACATAACAAGATTTGCGATTTTTCCTTCTTCGATGCTTCCATAATCGTTATCAATCTTTAAAATTTGTGCTGGATTTATTGTAATAAGTCGAAGCGTTTCATCAAATCCTAGCCCACCCTCGTATGCAACGAGTCCTGCCTGAATTAGCGCAAAACCAATAGAAACAACTGGATGATCAGTCATAAGAGCGACTTTTACTCCTGCATCAACCAGTTTTTTAGGATTTTCAAAGGAGTTTGGTTTAGTTTCAACCTTCGGAGAAACATCAAGGATAGGTCCTAAGATTACAGGGATATTTTCCTTAGCAAGGAAATCTCTAATTTTTGCAGAATCTGTTCCGTGTTCAATTACAACATCAAGACCAAATTCATGCTTTGCTATTCTTACTGCTGTAACAATATCATCTGCTCTATGAGAGTGGATTCTAAGCGGTATTTGATGATCAAAGACGAGATAAAGGCTTTCCATGTTTAAATCAAAGTCAACTTTCTCACCTCTCTTTTTCTTTTCGTAATAACTTTTGCCCTTGAAAAGTGTTTCTCGAAATACTTTAGCAGTTCCCATTCGTGTTGTAGGTAGTTGATTTTTAGAAGAGTAAACTCTTTTTGGATTCTCGCCAAAAGCGCATTTAAGACCAGCAGGGTTTCTAATTACCATTTCATCAACAATCTTACCATAGGTTTTCATAACTACACTCAAGCCACCAATTACATTTCCTGAACCTGCTCCAGTAAATACAATTTCGAAACCTGTTTCAAAGGCCTCCTGAAACGCAGGATCATATGGGTTAATAGAATCGATAGCTCTAAGTCCAGGAGTTGCAGGATTAGTCATTTCATTACCATCTTCATCCATCTCTGTTCCTTCAAGAGAAAATGTGCCGAGGTGAGTGTGAGCATCAATAAACGAAGGAAAAATCAATTTCCCTTGTGCGTCTAAAACTTTTGTGTTTGTTTCGTCCACATCAATTTTTTCAGAACTAACTCTTTTAATTCTATTACCTTCAATTAGGATGTTTCCGTTCTCAAGAACACCCTGTGTGACAGTGTAAACTTTAGCATTTTTAATTAAAAGCATTTTTCGCCTCCTTCCTTTGCTATTTTACTCCATAATAATGATTTTAAAAAGTTTTCTATATTAAAATAAAATGATAAAATTATTAAATTATAAGTTAGTTTTAGGAGGTAAAATTGTATCCCAAAATAGTAATTGAACATTTTATGAAGCCAAGGAATGTTGGCACAATTAAAAACGCAACTGCGATAGGTTACTCGGAAACTCAGGGTGGCGGTAAGGCTGTAATTTATTTGCTTATCGAAAATGGATTAATAAAGGATTTTAAATATCAGGTTGATGGTTGTCCTTTTGCAATAGCAAGCGCATCAATTCTGTCTGAAAATTTTAAAGGAAACAAAATTGAAGAAATTAATCGTCTTAACACAAACTATTTCTTAATGTTCTTTGATATTCCGGAAGACAAAGTGAAGTGTATAGAACTTGTTGTTAATGCTTTTAACGATGCTTTAAGTAAAGTTAAGGATAAATAGATTTACCAGCAAGAAAGATTTTTAATTCTTGATTTTTAAGCACTACACTTACATTACCAGTTACTAAATTGAAATCTTGTGGAAGTATTTCGCAATTTTGAAAGTTCAGGATAAGATACTCTTTATTTACTGATTGGTTAGCATAGAATTTTTTTATTAAGATCTTCTTTTCTTGAAGCTCGTTAATTTGAGCTCCTTCTTTAATCGTCGGATTTTTAAGAAGAAAAATTGCATCTATGTAGTTAATACCGCTCCTTTTGACAAAACTATAAAGAGTATTTGGTGAATATGTTTCTGAATTTTTAATAATTAGAAGATTTCTTCCTTGATCTTTTAAAAGAATTAATTGGGAGTTTTGGAAATTTTCAATTATGAAATCAGTTGTATGTGCATTAAGAGTTACAAAGAAAATTAACAAAAATAAAAGGGTTAATACAACTAATCCCTTCTTTCGAGCATGAGCTTTGCTAAAAAAGAAAAATGTTGCAAACAATATAAACGATTCTAGAAAAAAGAATTGCTTAGAATTCAGAGTTCCAAAAATTGAAGAAACTCGTAGTTTAGAAGTGACATCAACAACAAAAATTAAAAAGCCATACAAAGCATTAATAAATGGAGATAAAATTGAAGCTACTTTTAGCGAGGCAAGAGAGACTAAAGTATACATTAAACCTATCGGAAGAAGAAAACTTATGTATGGGATTACAAAAAGATTTAGTGGAATGGAAATGATTGGTATAGTATTAAAGAAAAACAAGACTAATGGAGCTTCATATAGATTTACAAAGAAAGAAGTGTTTAATAAGTTGAGAATTTTTTGCTTAAAATCGAAATTTAAAGCTGTAATAATGCCAAGTATAGCAAGGCAAGATAAATAGAAACTTATAGATATAATTGATTCTGGAAAAACAGCCAGGATGAATGCCATTGCTACAAGAAGTGAGTTCAGAAGATTTTTTCCTCTGCCAAGATAGTTTCCTAAAGCCATAATTGTAAGCATTAAAAAAGCTCTTATTGCAGAAAATTTGAGTCCAATGAAAACTATAAATAAAAAAGTAAAAAGTATTGAAATGATTGGCGCAAAAGGATTTAGAAGTTTGAAAATTGACATGAAAAACAAATAAATTACCCCTATGTGAAGTCCTGAAATTGCAAATATATGAGCTGTACCAGTTAATTCAAAACTTTCCTTCGTCTCATTCTCCAATGTATTAATTCCAACAAGCGTTGAAATAAGCAAATTGCCTTGCTCGCTTTTTAGAGTAGTCCTAATATTATTGATAACTTTCGTTCGCAAATTTGTCAAAAAAGTATAAAATTTTGATTTTCTAAATATTTTTATCCTATTGGGATAAAATGTTAACGTATTTTGATAATAGATCAATTTTGTATCACTTTTAGTTATTTTTCCATTAATTTGTATTATCGAATTTTTCGGAGGAGGAATTTCTTTGGAGTAGACTTTAATTACAATGTCACTCCTGTGGCCATTGATAGAAGATACATTTAAATAGTAAATGTAGTTTTCTCCACTAATTTCATAAAAGTCTTTTACAGATCCGCTAATTTCTACATTTGTATTTGCAACTGGAACGTAGTTTATTGTGTTAAAAACTTTTTTAAAAGTAAATGCACCATTTATAATTGTTAATAGAAAGATAAAAATTAGACCTAAACGAAAATTTTTCTTCGAAATAATTAGGACTAAAAAGAAACTTAAAATTAGAACAAAAGCAATAAAATAATTTTTGATCTCAAAAGTTATGGATATGCCTAAACCTAAGAGAGTTGTTAACAGGACAAGAAAGGAGAGCATTATACGGTAATTAGATCTTTAATTTTCTCGAAGGTCTTCTCTCCAATTCCTGAAACGTTCACAATATCATGTATGCTTTTGAATGGACCATTCTTTGTTCTGTAATCTATTATGGCATTGGCTTTTACTTCCCCAATTCCTGGCAATGTCATCAATTCTTCCTTTGTTGCACTGTTTATATTTATTTTGCCAGTTTTAGCATTTGACGCCGAAACAGTTGAATTACTTGTTGAGTTTTCTTTTGCTGGAACTATTACTTCTTCACCATCTGTAAGTTTCTTTGCAAGATTAATAGATATTAGGTCTGCATTTTCAGTTACTCCACCTGCAAGAGTAATAGCATCTTTTATAATTGAATTTTCTTCGAGTTCATATACATCCGGATGTTTAACTTCGCCTGTAACATAAACTTTTATCTTTTGTGGAGAAAGTTCTTGAGTGTTTTGGATATCTAAAGTTTGAGTTTGTTCTTTATTGCTTACCAAGTATGTTTTTCCTATATACATACCTATTCCAAGAGCAATAAACACGAGCAAAATTAAAATGACAATTAATTTCTTGTTGTCAATTGAATCCATAATTTACCTCTGACATTTTGGACAGAAGTAAGATGTTCTTCCGCCAATTTTTATTGTTTCTATTTGAGTACCACAAACTGGACACTTTTCTCCTTCTTTCTTGTGGACAGAAAAGTGTTTATGGAAAACTCCTTTTGTTCCATCAAGATGGACGAACGACAATTCGCTTGCACCACCAAACTTCTTTGACTTTTCTAAAATTTTAAAAATATTTTTATAGATAATTTCTACTTCGGCGAAGGATAAATCTTTTGCCTTTCTTTTAGGGTGTATTTTTGATTCAAAAAGGATTTCGTCCGAGTAAGCATTTCCAAGACCTGCAATAATACTTTGGTCAAGAAGAATATCTTTTATGGTTTTGTTTTTATTTTCTTCCACTATTTCTTTGAATTTTTCTACTGTAAATTTTTCATCAAGTACGTCTATTCCAAGTTCTTTTAACTCTTCTAAATCCTCTATTCTCTTTCCTTTGTGAAAATGAATAAAGCCATTTGACATAATGCCGAAAATTCCGAGAGATCTTTCATCATCAAACTTTAGATATGCCTGAGTTTTCTCTTTTTCAGATTCTTCTATTAATCGCATATAGCCTGTGAGAAGAAAATGAATAAGCAGATACTTATCGTTTGAAAATTTTAGAATTAAAATTTTTCCATGTCTTTTTACATCCTCAAGTAATTCTCCGGTTAGCTCTTTCTCAAACTCTTTTTTCTTTATATTTGCAATCTTTTCATTTCTTAAAATTGCCTCTACCACTCTCTTTCCGAGAAAAGCAGAGGCAATTTCATCTTTTAAAAAATTTACTTCTATAATTTCTGGCATATTACTTTAGGAATTTCTTGAAAACTCCTAATCCTGCAAATTGAGCAGCTTCACCTAATTCTTCCTCGATTCTAATTAGTTCGTTATACTTTTCTACTCTTTCTATTCTTGCGGGTGCACCACTTTTAATCTGTCCAGTATTCATACCCACAACAAGATGTGAGATAAAAGCATCAGACGTCTCCCCTGACCTATGAGATACAATTGCATTAAATCCGTTGAATTTTGCAAACTGGATAACTTTTAACGTCTCAGAAAGGGTTCCAATTTGATTTAATTTAATAAGAATAGAATTACTAGCACTTATTTCAACGCCTTTGGAAAATCTTTCTATATTTGTAACATACAAGTCGTCACCTATAATCTGTATCTTTTTACCAAGCCTATTTGTAAGCTCTACCCAGCCTTCCCAGTCTTCTTCGGCAAGTCCATCTTCAATAGAAATTATTGGAAATTTGCTCAAAAGACTTTCGTAAAAATCTACCATTTCTTTTGAGGTTAATTTTGCACCTTCAAAGTGATAATATCCATCTTTGAAGAATTCGGAAGAAGCCGCATCAATACCAAGAAAAATATCTTTTCCTGCTATGTAGTTTGCATTAGTTATTGCTTCAACTATTAAGCTCAATGCTTCCTCTGTATTTTTAACCTTAGGGGCAAAACCACCTTCATCTCCAATTCCAACAGAGTAGCCTTTCTCTTTAAGAATTTTTTCGAGGCTTCTATAAACTTCTGCACCTGCTCTTATCGCTTCTTTAAATGAAGTAAAATTGGCAGGTAAAATAAGAAATTCCTGTATATCAAGCCCAGAATCTGCATGAGCTCCACCGTTTAAAATGTTCAATTGTGGGACGGGCAGAAGATTCGCATTTATTCCACCTAAATATTGGTACAATGATACACCAAGTTCATTTGCCTGTGCTCTTGCAACTGCAAGAGATACGCTTAAGATTGCATTAGCTCCAAGTTTGCCTTTATTTGGTGTACCATCTAACTCGATCATGGTTTTATCGATAAGATACTGATCTGATGCTTCCATACCAATTATGTTTTCGGCTATAATTTCATTCACATTTTTTACTGCATTCAGAACACCTTTGCCGTTGAACCTTGACTTATCACCATCTCTTAGTTCAATTGCTTCAAATTTTCCTGTTGATTTTCCAGATGGTACTGCTGCAACTCCTACAGCGCCACTTTCAAGCACGATTTCAGTTTCAACTGTAGGGTTTCCTCTTGAGTCTAAAATTTCTCTTGCTTTCACAAAAACAATTTCACTCATTTGAACCTCCTAAACTTTATTTGTATTCCTTTCTTTCTTTAATTGCCATTGAAAGTGTTAAAGTATCTGCAAGTCCTATTTCTGCTTCTTTCGGTAAACCAACTGCAATCCGAGTAATTCTAATATTCATTTTAATAGAATTGATAAGTTTTGCAATATATGTTGCAGTCATATCACCACTGAAATCAGGATTTGTCGCAAGAATAATTTCTTTAATTTCTGTACTTTTTATTCTATCAAGCAGTTCTTTTAACTTTATTTGTTCGGGACCTCTATGGTTTATTGGATCAATATCTCCATGAAGTACATGATAAACTCCCTTATAAGAGCCAGTTTTTTCAATTGCAAGCAAATCACTTACTTCCTCGACGACGCAAATTACAGACTTTTCCCTCGATTCATCACTACATATCTCGCAAATTTCCTTGTCTGTAAGGTTAAAACAGATGGGACACAAATGCAAGTTGGCTCTTGCATCGTTTATGGTTTCTATAAACTTTTTTATTTCCTGTTCGTCTTGAGATAATAGATAAAGGGCTATTCTTTCGGCTGTTTTAGGTCCGATAGAAGGCAATTTTTCAATTTCTTCAATCAGAGATTTTAGTTTACTATTAGTTGATTCCATTTGGAAAATTAGGTAACAACCCCCCCAATGCACCTAAAGAAGCAAACTTCTCCTGCGCAATTAATTTTGCTTTGTTCTGTGCATCTTTTATAGCAACTACTATGAGGTCTTCGAGCATTTCTTTATCTAAATCTGTGAAGTTTTCTTGTAAAATTTCAATAGAAATAACCTCTAACTTTCCATTAACTTTAGCTTTAACCATATTCTGTGCAGTTGCTTCAATTTCCATTTGTTCAAGTTCTGCATTTATTTGTTCAAGTTTTTTCTGTAGTTCTTGTGCTTGTCTTAAAATTTCATTAAAATTTCTCATTTTTTGTCCTCCTTAATATCTACTATTGTCCCTTCAAAAAGTTCTAATATTTCTTTTATTTCTTTTTTGTTCTCAATTTCTTTAATTTTTTCCTCTTTTGTTATTTTTGGTTCTATTTTTGGCTCAAGGTAAGTTACTTTAAAAGTCTTACCAGTAATTTTCTTTAGAATCTCTTCTAAAATTTCAATGTTTTCCCTTGTCTTTAGAACATTCAAAGCAAATGGTTTATCAGGCAGTATTTCTATTATTCCGTCTTTTACTGAAACGGGAGTTGCTTTTGATAGCAAAGTTCCAGCAGGAATATTTCTTTGTTTTACCTCATTAATGATTGTTTCCCACAGTAATTTTATTCGTTCAATATCGAGATTCTGCTCTATTATGGTCGGTTCTTCTTTAACTAATTCCTTTTTTTGAACTAACAAATTCTCACTAATATTTTCTTCAACAGTAGATTCTATTACAGCTTTTGATTCTATTTTTTGCTTTATTTCTAAAGTTTCTTCCAAAATTCCTAAATTATCAAGGAAGTCAACGAGCATTGCAAAGTAAACATCCTTATAAAATTTTACTTTGTTAGAAATATCTAAGAGGATTTTCGAAATTTCAATAAGTTTTTTCAAAGATGTAAATTTTAGTAGTTCTTTCATTTCAGAGACAATAGCTGCATCTCTTTTATATTCGATACTTTCGCTATTTCCTAGCTTCATAATCAGTAAATCTTCAAAAAACTCGCTTAGCTCATTTATGAATGTTTTGGGGTCTTTTCCGTTTACTTCAATTTGGCGAATTCCTTCAAAAATTGAATCAACTTTACCCTGAATTAGCGCGCTTGAAAAGTTGAGAATAAATTTCTCATCAGGTATGTCAAGAAGATTCCTTACAGTGCTTTCATCAATTAGATCAGAAACTGTTATTACTTGTTCAAGTAAACTCAGAGCATTTCTTAAAGATCCGGATGAAACTCTTGCAATTAGCTCTGCTGCCGCATCACTTATTTGTGCTCCTTCTAATTTTGTTATTTCCTTTATTTTATTACTTAAACCTTGAATACTTATAGGTTTAAAATATAACCTTTCACATCTTGAGATAATTGTTGGAGGGATTTTATCAGCTTCGGTTGTTGCAAGGATGAATACTACATTTTGTGGAGGTTCTTCGAGTGTTTTTAATAGAGCATTAAATGCTTGCGGAGTAAGCATATGTGCTTCGTCGATTATATACACTTTGTATTTTGAGCTTACCGGAACATACTGTACGTGTTCTTTAAGACTTCTAATCTCGTCAATTCCTCTATTTGAAGCAGCATCTATTTCAATGACATCAAGGCTTGTTCCGTTTGCAATTGAAACACAGTTATCACATTTAAGACACGGTGTGTCAGTTGGACCATTCACGCAATTGAGTCCCTTTGCAAAAATCCTTGCAATAGTAGTCTTACCAGAGCCTTTCGGCCCTGCAAAGAGATAGGCATGCGATATTTTCTTTTGCTTTAATTCAGCTTTTAGAACTTTTACAACAGAATTCTGTTCTACTACTTCATCAAATGTCTGAGGTCTATATTTCCTATAAAGCGCAATGTAATCCATATTAACATTATAACATTAAAATTACGGTTTTCAAACTAAATTATCACTAAATTATCCTTGATTAAAAGTAACAAATTTATAAAATATGGAAGAGGTGATAAATATGGAAGAAATTTCAAAAGATTATTTACGCAGTATTATTGACCACACGCTTTTGAAACCTGATGCAACTCCAAAGGATATTGAAAAGTTATGCAAGGAAGCAATTGAAAACAACTTCTTTGCAGTTTGCGTTAATTCTTCGTATGTAGAATTAGTAAAGAGTTTTTTAAGTGGGAGTAGTATAAAGATTGCTTCAGTAGTCGGGTTTCCTCTTGGTGCTTCTTCAACATACGCAAAGGTAGCAGAAACTGAAAAAGCAATAAAAGATGGCGCAGATGAAATAGATATGGTAATTCACATTGGTCTTTTAAAAGCAAAAGAATATGCAAAAGTTGAAAATGATATACGAGAAGTAGTCAAGGCGGCCTCTAATAGGATTGTAAAAGTAATAATTGAAACATGTCTTCTTACTCAGGAAGAGAAAATTATTGCTTCAACACTTTCTGTATCTGCAGGTGCGAATTTTGTAAAAACCTCAACAGGATTTAGCACAGCTGGAGCAACTGTTGAGGATATACAACTTATAAGGTCTGTAGTTCCAAGTTATATTGGGGTTAAAGCATCGGGGGGTATTAGAGATTACGAAACAGCGGTAAAAATGGTTAAGGCTGGTGCAACAAGAATAGGTGCAAGCAAGAGTGTTGAAATAGTCTCTTAATGGGTTACATAAACGTTTACGGACTTACAATCACTGCATTTCCTTCTAAAGATTCCGATAGGTATGTTGTAATACTTACTGATAGGCTTGGTAAGATCATTGTAAAATTTCGCTCAGTAAGAAGCTCAGCATCAAAACGTTCTGGGTATACTGGTTCATTTGTATACGAAAAATTGCAGTTATACAAAAAGGGAAATACATATATTGCAACAGAAATTGAGATGTTAAACGATTTTAGAAATACAAAAGAGGAATTTCCTAAGATGCTTATCCTTTTGTATCTGCAAGAGCTTCTAATTCTTTTACTTCCTTATGAAGAGGAAAACTTAAAAGTCTTAGAATTGACAATAGAAACCCTTCAATTTTTGAATTTGATTGATCAAGAATATTCGCAACTAGCGCTAATCTACTATATGTTTCATCTTCTCAGACTTCTTGGAAGCCCAATCAATTTTCCAAAAAAACAACCAAAAGCTATTTACTTCTCCATTGAAAATAACGGATTTAATGAAATTTCAGGCTTCCCTGTAGATAAAACGTTATATGAAGAAGCATTATATCTAAGTAAAATGGATCATCCCGAATTGATAAAACTTTCCAAAAGTAAAGATATAATATACTTGCTTAATTACTATATAATTCAAAAGTTTGAACTTGACGCTTACAAAAAATTTTTAGAGAATATAGAGAATATAAAGAATATAGAGAATATAAAGACTTTGTATGCGAGGTGATATATGTACTTTCAGGAGTTAATTTTTAAATTAGAGCATTTCTGGCAAAAGCAAGGATGTATAATTTTACCACCCTTCGATCAGGAAGTCGGAGCTGGAACCCTGAGTCCTTATACGTTTCTAAAAGTTTTGGGTAAAAAACCATGGAAAGTTGCATACGTTCAGCCATCAAGGCGACCTGCTGATGGACGCTATGGAGAGAATCCAAATAGACTTTACATGCATCATCAATTTCAAGTCATTATAAAGCCACCAATAGAAAACATAAAAGATATTTATCTTGAAAGTTTAAAGCATCTTGGTTTAAAACTTGCAAAGCATGAAATAAAATTCATAGAAGATAATTGGGAGACAGCGGTTCTTGGCGCTCAAGGAGTTGGCTGGGAGGTAAGACTCGATGGCCTTGAAATAACACAATTCACTTACTTTCAAATTGCAGCAGGTGTAGCTCTTGATCCAGTATCAGTTGAAATTACCTATGGTCTTGAGCGACTCGCAATGTTTTTACAGGATAAAGATAATGTTTTTGAAATTCAATGGAACGAAACTACAACTTATGGAGATTTGAGAAAACAGGAAGAAAGAGAGGAATGTATTTATTCTTTTGATGAAAGCGATCCAAATTTACTATTTGAACTTTTTGAA
The DNA here is from genome assembly GCF_049967455.1 of Caldisericum sp. Classification (NCBI taxonomy): domain Bacteria; kingdom Pseudomonadati; phylum Caldisericota; class Caldisericia; order Caldisericales; family Caldisericaceae; genus Caldisericum; species Caldisericum sp. Next base: position 55,574 of record NZ_JBMFSR010000003.1, read on the forward strand.
AAGTATGAGAAAGAGGCTGCAAGGATATTAGAAAAAGGTATTTTAACACCTGGCTATATGTATCTTTTGAAATGTTCGCATGCTTTTAATTTACTTGATGCGCGGGGAGTTATAAGTGCTTCCGAACGACAAAATATGATTGCGCGTATGAGACATCTTGCAGAGCTTTCAGCGAAAATAGTTTTAGAAAGAGAGGTAAAATATGAAGGACTTTCTCTTTGAGATATATACTGAAGAAATGCCTGCAAAACTTTTGAACGATATTTCTAAACAGTTAAAGGAATTGGCAGAAAGAAATTTTAGTTATACTAACATTAATCACGGAGAAATTCAAACATTTTCAACACCACGAAGGCTTGTACTTTTTGTTAAGGACGTTGAAGAGAAAGAAAGTGAGAGGGTAATAGAAATAAAAGGCCCGCCGTACAAAATTGCATACGATGAAAAAGGAACTCCAACTCAGGTTTTCAAAAAGTTCCTTGAGAGCAATGATTTGAAAGAAGATGAAATAATAATAAAAGAGATAAAGGATAATAAGTACATTTTCGGCTTTAAAAAGGTTCAAGGAAGAGATGCAAAAGAAATTCTTCCAGCAATTGTAATCGAATCTCTAAAAAATTTAGTTTTTCCTCGCGGAATGAGATGGAATAGTTCGAATGTTGTATTTTTACGGCCTATACGAAGCATCCTTGCACTTTTTGATAACGAGGTTATTGATTTAGAATATGCTGGAATTCACTCTTCAAATAAATCTTTTGGTTTCTATTTTGATTCTCCACTTGAATTTATATGTAAAAATACACAAGATTACTTTAAGAAAGTTAGAGAACGTTATGTCATCCTTGACTACAAGGAAAGAGAAACCTTAGTAAAAAAAGACCTTGAGAAACTTGCTTCTTCTGTTGAAGGAAGAGTAAAATATGAAAACGAATTTTTAGAAGAAGTTGTAAATTTAACAGAATTTCCGACACCATTCCTCTGTGAATTAAAGCTTGGTAAATTTGATATTCCAGATTGTATCGTAGAAAGTGTTATAAAGGACCATCTGAAGTCATTTCCAATTTATTCCAAAGATCTAACAAAAGTTTTGCCTTTCTTTGTAGGAGTTAGAAATGGTATTTCTGACTTTATTGAAAATGTCAGAAAAGGCTATGAAAAAGTTGCAATGGCTAGGCTTTATGATGGTGCATTTTTCTTTGAGGAAGACAAAAAAGAAAAACTTGAATTCAGAGTTCCGAAACTAAAAGATATTATTTTTATAAGTGGTTTGGGAACGTTGTTTGATAAAACACAACGACTTGTTAAAATTTCAGAATATTTAAGCGAGGTTCTTGAATTAGATGCAAAAAGTAGAGATCTTTTAAAAAGGGCATCTCTTCTTTCTAAGGCTGATATAACTACTCAAGTTGTAAAAGAGTTTCCAGAATTGCAGGGAACTATGGGTGGTATTTACGCAAGGATTCAAGGAGAACCTGAAGAAGTTGCCTTAGCTATTTCAGAGCAATATCTTCCAAGATTTTCTCATGACGAAGTTCCCAAAACTAGGCTTGGAAAATATTTGAGTATCATAGATAAGCTCGATACGTTAGTATTGAGCGTTGGGAAAGGTTTTGAATTTACGAGTTCTAAAGACCCGCTTGGTTTAAGAAGAAGTGCACTTCAAATTGTAGAAGTAGTTTTTACCCTTGAAGAAAATGTCTTTCCAATATCTAATTTAATTAATTTTATAATTGGACTAGATTCGTTTACAAGAAATATCCAAGAAATTCTTCAGGATGTATTGAATCTTTTGCGAGAGAGAGCAAATTATTTGATAAGGTCTAACAACATAAGTTACGACAGCGCAAATGCAGTTACAGCACTTCCAATTGATTTAATGCCGACTTTCTTGGACAGAGCAAAAACTTTGGAGAAGTACTCTAAGGATGAGAAATTTAAAGAAATTGTAGTCGTTCATAAAAGGATAAGAAATATCTTGCAGAAAACAAACATTGAGAGTGATCTTGTGTCTTATGACCTTTTACTTGAAGATGCTGAGAAAGAGTTATTTACAGTTACAAGTGAAAGCGAAAAACTTTTAAAGGAGATGCTTAAATCGAGAGATTACGATGCAATAATTCATCTCTTATATCTGTATGTTCCAAGTGTAAATAAGTTTTTTGATAAAGTCCTCGTTATGGAAAAAGATGAGAGAATAAGAAATAACAGGCTTGCACAACTTATGAAAGTTTTGAAACTTTTCGAAAGTTTTGCTATGTTTTCTGAAGTTGTAATTGAAAAATAGTAATTTTACTTAATTTGTGGTAAAATATATAACTGTGAAATTAAATTTTAAGACGGAGGTAATTATGGCAAAATGGGTTTATGATTTCGAAGAAGGCAGTGAACAAATGAGAAATCTACTTGGTGGCAAAGGCGCTGGACTTGCTGAAATGACGCGAATTGGTTTACCGGTGCCACCAGGATTTACAATTACCACAGAGGCATGTAAAGACTATCAAAAACGGGGCTACATAAGCGAAGAAATTAAACAGGAAACCTTAGAGCACTTAAAAAGATTAGAACAAAAAACTGGTAAAAAATTTGGTGACCCAGAGAATCCTCTTCTTGTTTCTGTTAGATCAGGCGCTCCTGTTTCCATGCCAGGAATGATGGATACAATTCTTAACCTTGGCTTAAATGACGAAGCAGTTGAAGGCTTAAAAAAATTGACACAAAATGGAAGATTTGCTTATGATAGTTATCGTAGATTTATCCAGATGTTTGGTGATGTAGTAATGGGTGTCCCTCATGAAGAATTCGAGAAAATACTTACCTATCACAAAGATAAAAATGGTTTTAACAGCGACGTAGAACTTACTGAAGAAGTCTTAAAAGAAGTCATTGCAGACTACAAAAAACTCTACAAAGAACATACAGGTAAGGATTTTCCTCAAGATCCAATGGAACAACTCTTTCTTGCAATTGAAGCAGTGTTTAAATCTTGGAATAACCCACGCGCAATAACTTACAGAATGCTCAATAAAATTTCTGATGATTTAGGAACTGCAGTAAACATAGTTATGATGGTCTTTGGAAACATGGGAAATGACTCAGCAACTGGTGTTGCTTTTACAAGAAATCCTTCCACTGGCGAGAAAAAATTGTATGGCGAGTATCTTGTAAATGCTCAAGGTGAGGACGTTGTTGCTGGAATAAGGACTCCAAAGCAGATTGATGAACTTGCAAATGAAATGCCTGAAGCCTACAAAGAACTCTTGAGAGTTGCAGATATTCTTGAACATCATTATCGAGATATGCAGGATATGGAATTTACAATTGAACGAGGAAAACTATATATGCTTCAAACACGTTCTGGTAAGAGAACTGCTCGTGCAGCTGTAAAGATTGCAGTTGATATGGTAAAAGAAAGCCTTATTACAAAAGAAGAGGCAGTTTTAAGAGTATCAACTGATCAAATTGACCAGCTTTTACACAAGATGATAGATCCAAAAGCTGAAGTTAGAGTTATTGCAAAAGGCTTGCCAGCATCTCCTGGTGCAGCATCTGGGAAAGTTGTTTTTGATGTAAAGGAAGCGGCGTCAAGAGGAAAGGCAGGAGAACCTGTAATCCTTGTAAGACCAGAAACTACCCCAGAAGATCTTGAAGGAATGGCTCATTCTCAAGGTATTTTAACGACTCGTGGTGGAATGACTGCGCATGCTGCAGTAGTTGCTAGAGGAATGGGAATTCCGTGCATAGTAGGAGCTGAATCAATAAAACTTGATTTAGAAAATAAAACTTTTACTGTAAATGGTGTTACAGTAAAAGAGAATGATGTCATTACTATCGATGGAACTACAGGAAATGTAATTTTAGGCGAGGTTCCAATGGTTGAACCTGAACTTTCCGGTGAATTTGAAGAATTTTTAAAAATTGCCGACGAATTAAGGAAACTTGGAGTAAAAGCCAATGCTAATACACCCGATGAAGCAAGGAGAGCAAGAAGTTATGGAGCAGAAGGTATTGGGCTTTGTAGAACCGAAAGAATGTTCTTACAACCAGATAGACTTCCAATAATGCAAGATATGATAATTGCAGAGACCGCAGAAGAAAGAAGAGAACATCTAAGTAAACTTGAACCTCTTCAGAAGAAAGACTTTTACGAAATACTCAAAGAGATGGATGGTTTTCCAGTAATAATAAGATTACTCGACCCACCTCTTCATGAGTTCTTACCGCAAAAAGAAAGACTTGAAAAGGAAATCGAAGAATTGAGAAGTACAAATAGTAATCCGGAGCTCCTTCAAAAGAAAGAGCGTCAATTAAAGAGGTCAAAGGAACTTGCTGAGTTTAACCCTATGATTGGATTCAGAGGCTGTCGTGTGGGAATAATATATCCTGAAATTTATGAAATGCAAACACAAGCGATTGTAGATGCTTGCGTGCAGTTGAAAAAAGAAGGCTTTAATCCGAAACCAAAGATAATGTTACCCCTGATTGGACATGTCAACGAAATGAAAATTTTGCGTGAGAAAGTTGAAAAAATTGTAAAAGATAAGCTTGCTGAAGCTGGAATGGATGTCAAAATTGAAATTGGTACTATGGTAGAAGTTCCAAGAGCAGCACTTACTGCTGATCAGATAGCGCAATATGCAGATTTCTTCTCCTATGGAACAAACGATTTGACACAAACTACCTTTGCATATAGTAGAGATGATGCAGAAGGAACATTCTTGCCATATTATCTTGATCATAAGATTTTAGAGAAAGATCCCTTCATGACTATCGATAGAGATGGTGTCGGTAAACTTGTAAGAATTGGTGTTGTCTTAGGGCGACATACAAACCCCTCGCTTGAAATTGGAGTTTGTGGAGAACATGGTGGAGATCCGGAATCAATAGAGTTTTTCCACTATGCAGGACTTGATTATGTAAGTTGCTCGCCGTTTAGAGTTCCTATTGCAAGACTCGCAGCAGCTCAGGTCGCAGTTAAAGAAAAAGGAAAATCAGTTTTTATAGATAAGTGATAAGAGAAGAATACGAAGAATTAGAAGAAAAACTGCTCTCTCCAGTTGCTTGCCTTAGTAAAAACTCACTGGGGAGAGCAGTCCCTGAAGAGAAAGATCCATATAGAACTGATTTTCAAAGAGATGTAGACAGAATAATTTATTCAAAGGCCTTTCGCCGTCTTCAATATAAAACACAAGTCTTCATTGCCCCCAAAGGAGATCATTATAGAAATAGATTAACTCATACTCTTGAAGTAATGGCTATCGCAAGATCAATATCAAGAGCACTTCGTTTGAATCCTGATTTAACAGAAGCAATTGCAGTTGGTCATGATCTAGGGCATGCTCCTTTTGGACATGCAGGCGAAGAAGTCCTGAACGAAAAAGTTAAAGAATATTTTCCTGATATGCAGTTTGTTCATACTGAGCAGAGCTTACGAGTAGTAGATTTACTTGAGAAACGTTTAAAATCTGATGGCACTGAAGTATTTGGCTTAAACTTGACCTATGAAGTTCGTGAAGGGATTGCAAAACATAGCAAAGGATTGAAAGATCTGAAAGATTTTTCTGAAGATCTTCTCCCTTCAACGCTTGAAGGGCAAGTTGTAAGACTTTCTGACAGAATTGCTTATCTTCATCATGATCTTGATGATGCAATACGAGCAAAAATTATAAAAGAAAGCGATGTTCCAAAATTAGTCAAAAAAATTTTGGGAGATAACAATAGCAAAAGACTTTCAACTATAATTTTAAATGTCATAGAAGAAAGCCGCGGTAAAGAGAAGATCGTGATTTCAAATGATGTTGAAGCTGCTATGGATGAGTGGAAAAATTTTCTTTCAGAAAAAGTGTATGTTGGATCTGAACCAAAGAAGGAGGAAGAAAAAGTAAAGATTATATTGAATTTTCTTTTTGATTATTACATGAAAAATATTGAAAAATTAAAGAATTATCTAACCTCACATCCTGTTATTCTTAAGCACAAAGATCCTGTAAGTTATCTACAACAGGATGAGCGAGAGAGGATTAGGATAATTGCGGATTATATTTCTTCAATGACTGACAGATTTGCAATAGAATTGGTCCAAAATATAATGTTTCCTAATCCAATTTCATAACTTATCTCTCTAATTACATAAAAATTTTATATCATAAGAGGAAATTGATATCAAATTTTCGTATTTATAGTTGATGAAAGACTTAAGAGAAATTATCGAAGAAATACATTCGAAAGTCGATATAGTTGATTTTATTGGTAAGTATGTAAAACTCAAAAAACAAGGCTCAAATTATGTGGGTTTATGCCCATTCCATCAGGAGAAGACCCCCTCTTTCGTAGTAAGTCCGACAAAGCAACTTTATCATTGTTTTGGATGTGGAGCAAGTGGCGATGTAGTTACATTTCTTATGAAAATTGAAAATATGTCTTTTAAAGACGCACTCAAACAACTTGCTGATATCGCACAAATTGATATCCCAACATATTTTCCAAAAGAAAATCTTGACAGAGAAATCCTTTATTCTATTAATGAAGAGACTAAAAATTATTTTGTTGAAAAATTAAAAGGAAAACCATATGAGTATCTTCTAAAACGTGGTCTAGATGATAAAAGTATAAGGTTTTATCAATTAGGATTTATAGATGATGACAATAAGGAAATATATGATTATCTTATTTCAAAAGGCTTCAAAAGAGAAGATATTTTAAAAACGGGAAATTTCAGGGTCGATAATTCTGGAAATATAGTTTCTTACTTTTATAACAGAATCATGATTCCGATCTTTGATTTAAGTGGTAAAATCATAGGTTTTAGTGGACGAAGTTTTGCCAATCAAGAACCTAAATACTTAAATTCTGTTGATTCACCATTATTCAAAAAAGGCGAGACTCTTTATCTAATGAATTTTTCAAAAGATTACATAAGAGAAAAAAATGAAGCAATTATTGTTGAAGGATATTTTGATGCGATTATTCTTTTTGAAAACGGAATAAAAAATGTAGTTTCAACGATGGGAACTGCATTCACTGAGCAACATGCAAAAGTCATAAAAAGATTTGCATCGACAATTTATTTCTTTTTTGATAGTGATCTTGGTGGCAGAAATGGAGCTGAAAGAGCGATCGATGTTTGCTATAAGTTTGATTTGAAACCCTTGATTGTTACAAGTAATAATAGTCTTGACCCTGACGAAATTATTTTAAAAGATGGAACTGACACTGTTTTAAGTATGCTTAAAGATGCAAAAGATCCTGTGTTCTTTATTCTAGACTTTGAATTATCAAAAACTGATGGAAGTATTCAATCTAAAAACATAGCAATTCAAAAGACAATTGAGACAATTTCTAAAATTGAAAGTAAAACACTTGTTTTTGAATATATTAAAGAAATATCTATTAAAAGTAAAATAGATGAAAGGTTCCTAATAGATGCTTATAATAAAATTATTGGGAAAAGTAGAAATATTATAAGTAAAGATTTAATTAGTCTTGCTCCAAAATTGCAGGATAGAATTTACCGGATTCAAGAGATATTCACTCAAGCAATTTTACAGAATTCACCACTAATAAATGAAATTTTGAATGTTTGTCCCTTAACTGAATTTCGAGACCCTTTTCGAAAGATTGTAGGCAAAGCACTCGAAGATATAGAAAATAAAAATCTTCCAGACCCCTCAAGCTGGCTTGAGCTTGATCAGGAAACGTACAATAAAGCCGTTGAACTTTACATGAGAGACGAATTTCTTGTAAGGGAAGAATCAATAAGGGAACATATTGAGTCTTATAAAGACATAAAAATCTATGAATCAAAACTAAACGAGTTGTATAATGAAATCCAAAACATCGAAGGCGAAGAAAAACTACAAAAAATAAGAGAATTTAATGCTCTTATTAAACAATATAAAGGAAGGTGACATTATGCAAGAAAAAGACACTTCACTACAGCTAATTAAAAACTATTTAAAGAAACTAAAAGAGTTAAGTAAAGATGAAAAAGAAGTAGTAAGAAAACTAATTGAAAGAGGCAGAGTAACTGGATTTCTCTCTTATGAGGAGATTGCAGATGCGCTTGAGAGGATGCCACTAACAGCTGATGAAATTGATGAAATGTTTATACTTTTACAAAAACTTAAAGTTAAGTTCGGTGATAAAGAGAGACTCGAAAGAATAAAAGGAAAACTCACAAGAAAAGCAGTAGAAGAGGTTGAAATTACTGAACTTAAAAATCCAATACAGTCTTATCTTGCAACGATTGGTTCAGTAGATCTCCTCACTCCAGAAGAGGAAATGGAACTTGCCAAGAAAATTGCACATGGAACTGAAGAAGAAAAAAAGTGGGCAAAAGAAAAGCTGCTTAGGGCTAATCTAAGACTTGTTGTTAGTATTGCAAAAAGATACACAGGTCACGGACTTTCATTTCTCGACCTAATACAAGAAGGCAATCTTGGACTTATAAGAGCTGCAGAGAAATTTGACTATAGAAAAGGCTTTAGATTTTCAACTTATGCGACTTGGTGGATTAGACAGGCAATTACGAGAGCACTTGCAGATCAATCAAGACTTATAAGAGTCCCTGTGCATATGGTTGATAGTATTAATAAAATAGAGAAGGCATCCAAGGAACTGATGCAAGAGTTGGGTAGAGAACCAACTTATAAAGAGCTTGCCGAAAGAACAGGTATCTCAGAAAAAAAGATTAGCAAATATTTAAGACTTGCTCAACAACCTCTTTCACTTGAAATGCCTGTAGGAGATGAAGAGGAAAGTAGGCTTGAAAATTTCATTGAGGATAACAGACATCTTACACCAGAAGGTGAAAGTCTCAATCAGTATTACAAAGAACAAATAGAAAAAGTATTGAACAAACTAACACCCCGCGAAAGGGAAATTCTAAAATACCGAATGGGACTTGATGGAGAATATCCTCATACTCTCGAAGAAGTAGGGACAATTTTTGGTGTAACAAGAGAAAGGATTCGACAGGTTGAAGCAAAAGCAAAGCGTAAATTAGCACAATATTTGAAACAATTAGAAAAAGAGGAAGGCACTTTAGAGGAAGAAAGTGGATATGAAGATAACGAGGAATTTCAGGATTAAACTAAAAAGCCTTAGCTATTAGAGTAATAATGTTTTTAACAACTTCTTTTGCTTTTTCCATGGCTTGAATTGAAGCAAACTCATATATGCTGTGGTAGTTATGTCCGCCTGAAAAAATGTTTGGTGTGGGTATACCCATATACGTTAGTCTTGCTCCGTCTGTTCCACCTCTTATTGGCTTAGTTTTGAATTCAAGACCCGCTTTTTCAAAGGCCTTTTTAGCTATATCTAGTATTTCTGGATGCTGTTCAATAATTTCCTTCATGTTGTAGTATTGATCTTTTATTTCGATTGAAACAGTCCCTTCACCATATTTGTCGTTAAGAAAATTAGCAATATTTTCTGCAAAATATTTTCTAAATTGGAATTTTGTCTTATTGTGATCTCTTATAATCGCTTTTAAATTTAATTCCTCTACTCCACCATTGATCTCATAGAAATGATAAAAACCTTCATAGCCTTCGGTTGCTTCTGGCGTTTCAAGTGATGGAAATAGAAACATTAACTCTTGAGAAATCCTGATTGCATTCTTCATTGCTCCTTTTGCGGTTCCAGGATGCGTGTTTATTCCATGAATCTTGTATTTTAGTAAGGCCGCATTAAAGTTTTCGTATTCAAAAACTCCGTATCCTTCTCCATCTACGGTATAAGCAAAGTCAGGTTTAAAAAAAGATAGATCAATTTTATCTACACCGCGGCCTACTTCTTCATCCGGAGTAAATACAACATAAATATCTCCATGGGGGAGATTTTGTTCTTTTATTTCTTTGATTGCCTGTATTATTTCAACAATTCCTGCTTTATCATCTGCACCAAGGAGAGTTGTTCCATCTGTTACTATAAGATCATGTCCAATAAACTCTTCTAATATAGGAAATTTTTCTTTTGAAAGAATAATACCTTTCTCATGATTAAGTATAATATCTGTTCCATTATATTTTTCAATTATCTTTGGGTTAACATTTTGTCCAGATACCTCGGGTGAAGTATCAAGGTGTGCAAGAAATCCTACTTTTGGAACATCAGTTTCAATGTTCTTTGGAATTAATGTATAAACATATCCAAATTCACTAACATTTGCATCAAATCCAAGTTTATTTAGGTCTTCTTTAATGATATTTGCAAGTTCAAGTTGCTGAGAGGTACTTGGGAATGTTTCTGAATCTTCTTTTGACTGCGTATTTACTTTTACGTACCTAATAAATCTTTCTATTAATTCATTCATATTTCACCTCTTAGAAATTATACCAAAATATATATAATATAGAAAATAAAAATGCTTATTGGAGGTTAATTATGGCACAATTTCATATTAGGTGCGAAAGTGAAGACATTTCACCCTATGTAATCCTTGTAGGAAATCCACAAAGAGCTGAAAAAATGTCAAAGCTTTTAGAAGGTGCAAAGCTTGTAAATGAATACAGGCTACTTTACGTCTATACTGGTTTTTACAAAGGAGAAAGAATTACTATAGCAACAACGGGAATGGGGGCACCATCGACTGCAATAGTACTAGAGGAGCTTATTAATCTAGGTGGTAAGGTTTTTATTCGTGTTGGATCTGCAGGAGGAATTGATCCTAAATTGGATGTTGGAGATATTGTTATTGCAACTGGAAGTGTTAGAGATGATGGAACAACACAAAATTATTTAAGACAAACCTTTCCAGCTGTAGCTAACTTCGATATAACAAAAACACTTATCGAGGTAGGCAAAGAAATAAAACCAAATATAGCGTATGGGGTTGTAATTTCACAAGATGCCTTTTACGTGCCATATTCTGACGAAGAGATGGAAAAATTTGTAAAAGCACAAGTAAAAGCAGTAGAAATGGAAAGTGGATGTGTATTTATAGTTAGTCAGTTTAGAGGTGTTAAAGCAGGAGCACTTTTCGCTCTCGATGGAAATGTATATCTTAAAAAGATGAAACCATTTGATGCAGAAGAATTATTCAAGCGTGCTGAAGACGATGCAATAAAAATTGGACTCGAAGCAATTTATAGACTATCTAAGGAAGGACTAAAATGAGAATTTCAAATAAAGTTTTAAATGCGCTTAAAAATGGAGATCCAATTGTAGCTCTTGAAACAACGATTATTACTCATGGAATGCCTTATCCACAAAATATTGAAACAGCATTTGAGGTTGAAAACGTAGTAATAAAAAATGGTGCAGTACCTGCTACAATAGGGATACTCGACGGCGTTGTGATTGTCGGTTTGAGTCAAGATGAAATAGAGGCATTGGCAAAAAAGAAAGATGTTATTAAAGTATCAACAAGAGAAATACCACTTGCAGTTGCAAAAGGATTATCTGGGGGGACAACTGTTTCTGCAACATCATTTCTTGCAGAAAAAACAAACATTAAAGTCTTTGCAACTGGTGGTATTGGTGGCGTTCACAGAGAAGTAAATGAAACTTTTGATATTTCGAGAGATCTTGAAGAACTTGCTGAGCGAGATATTATTGTTGTATCAAGCGGAGTAAAATCAATTCTTGACGTAGAAAAGACAATTGAGTATTTGGAGACAAAAGGCGTCCTCGTTTTGGGCTATAAAACTGATGAATTTCCAACATTTTATTCAAGAAAGAGCGGGATAAAGATTGATCCTACAGATGAGTTTGAAGTTTCAAAAATCTTAAGAGCAAAAAAACTATTCAATATTAAAGGAGCAATTCTAGTTGCAAATCCGATACCAGAAGAATTTGAAATCGACTATAATACAATGGAAATATGGATTAATGAAGCTTTAGACGAAATGAAGAAGATGGGTCTTAAAGGAAAAAGCGTAACTCCCTTTATATTGTCAAAGATTGTTGAACTAAGCAAAGGAAAGTCTCTTCAGGCTAATATCGCACTTATCAAGGATAATGCAAGAGTTGCCTCCTTAATATCGAAAGAAATTGCTTCAAATGGACTGGACTAAAGATTATTTCGATGATATATATTTAAAATATTTTCTTCTTGCACAAAAAGAAGAAAGAACAAAAGAACAAGTAGACTTTATTGAAAAGTTTTTAGAAAAAGATTCATACATCCTTGATGCTGGATGTGGTATTGGAAGACATTCTATAGAGCTTGCTAAAAGAGGCTATAAAGTTTTAGGAATTGATACAAGCCCAATTTATATAAAGGTAGCAAATGAAACAAAAAGCCAGCTCAAACTTGAAAATGCATCATTTGATGTAATGGATATGAGAGAACTTTCTTTTGAAAATACCTTTGATGCAATAATAAATATGTGGTCTTCTTTTGGATATTTCGATGATGGCACAAATGAACATATCTTAAGGCTATTTTTTCAAGCTTTGAAAAAGAATGGTTTTCTAATTATTGACATTGAAAATAGAGATTACATACTAAAATATTTTATCCGCGAAACATTCAAAGAAAGAGAAGATGGCATTTTCATTCTTGAAAGACGAAAATTTAATCCTGTAACCTCTGTTGTTTCGACTCATCGTTACATTGTGGGACCAAATATAAGGAAAGACTATTTGAGACATATAAGGATATATTCTCTAACAGAAATGATAAATATCTTCAAACAAGTTGGTTTTAGCAAGTTAGAGTATTATGGGAATTACAACTTCGAAAAATTCCATGTAGACTCCGAAAGGATTTTAATAATTGGTTTTAAATAAATTGCCTTGTTTTTTTTGGAAATTGTAATATAATATTACTGTATTGGTAATAATTGAAAAGAGGTTAAAATGATTCTTACGACTCTTGAAGGATATGCAATAAAATCACTCATTTACATTGCAAGCAAGAAAGATAGACGTGCAACAGTTAGTGAGATTGCACAAAATAATAATGTCTCTTTCCCCTATATTTTAAGAATTTGCTCCATGTTAAGAGAACACCACATCCTTGAAAGCGAGAAGGGTAGAAGTGGTGGCTATATAATGGTCCGTGATCCAAAGGATATTAGTGTTCTTGAAATAATTCAAGCTGTAAAAAGAAATAGCATTGAGGTTAAATGTGAATTTGGTTTGAAGACTTCTAAATGCAAGCCAGCGGAGTGCATATCAATGCAATCTCTTGAATACCTCAAAAGCAGATTGGATGACTTTTTAAGTAAAATAACACTACAGGATTTGTTAGAAAGGAGTTTAAATTATGGCAATTTTACAAACACAGGTAATTGATGTACTTAAAACAACTTATGTTCCCAAACTCAAAAAATTGCTTCTGAACATTGGTAGTATTGATGGAGTTGAAGTTGTTGGGAAGAAAGTCAATATTGCACTTAGACTGAATCCACTTGATGAAGAGACACTTCAACAGCTTAAAGACATTATTTCAAAAAGACTTACACAACTCGGAGCAGAGGTTGTTGAATTTGAAATTACTTTTAAGGAGCAACCCAAGATAAAGTACATTATTGCAATTGGTTCAGGAAAGGGTGGAGTTGGAAAATCAACCGTTACCACAAATCTTGCAGTTGCACTTGCAAATCTTGGATACAAAGTTGGTATAATGGATGCAGATATTTACGGTCCAAATATACCTAAAATGTTTGGAGTAGAGCAAGAACTTCCAAAAGTAACCCAAGACAGAAAAATGATCCCAGTTGAAAAGTTTGGTGTTAAGCTCATTTCGATTGGTTTTTTGCTTGAAGATCCATCAACTCCAGTCATATGGAGGGGACCATTAGCAACTAAGGCTCTGGAACAGCTTTATGAAGATGTAGAATGGGGAGAACTGGATTTTCTTTTGATTGACTTGCCACCTGGAACAGGCGATGTAGCTTTAACAATTGCACAGACTATTCCAACTCACTATGGGATAATAGTAACAACACCCCAAAGCGTTTCTGTTTTAGATGCTTCAAAAGCACTGGTTATGTTTAAGCAAATGAACATGGAAGTTTTGGGAGTAATTGAGAATATGTCATATTTTAGATGTCCTCATTGTGGTACTAAGACCGAAATTTTTGGAGCAGGTGGTGGAAAGAAGCTCGCTGAATCTCAAGGCGTTCCATTCCTTGGAAGTGTCCCTCTTGAAGTTCAAGTACGTGAGGGTGGAGACGACGGAATACCTTCGTTTTTTGTTGAGGGTAATAGTGAAGTAAGAGAAGCTTTTACCAAAATTTCTAACGAAATTCTAAATATCCTAAAATAATGTTTTGAGATTGATCGTATTTCTGCTATTCTATAATTAGATAATGGGAGAAGATACCGAGGTAATACGACTTAAAAATTCTAAAAACATACTAAAAATAACAGGTGTGTTAGATGAAAACTTTAGGGTATTAGAAGAAAACTTAAATGTTAAAATCACACTAAGGGAAGAAAAAATATACATAAGTGGAAAAAATGAAAACGTTCAGTTAGCTAAAAAAATACTGAAAGAAATAGAGCGACTTGCTGATAAAAGTTATCCTTTTTCTATAGAGGAGTTAATTTACTCAACAAAAATTAAAGATAGTGATTTTCTAAAAGAGCTACCCGCAAGTATCATTATTGAGGACGTTAAAGGCAGAGGTATTGTTCCAAAAACCCTAGGTCAGAAAAAGTTTATAGAAGCTGTTAATAAAAACGATATAACGTTTGTTATTGGTCCAGCTGGTACTGGAAAGACCTTCTTGTCTGTAGCTATGGCAGTGAAATATTTTTTATCAAACAAAATTTCGCGTATAATATTAACTCGACCTGTTGTTGAGGTAGGAGAAAAAATAGGTTATCTTCCAGGTGATATACAACAAAAAGTTGACCCATATTTTAGACCTATATACGATGCACTGTTTGAGTTCCTTGGTCAAGAAAAGACTCAAAGACTTATCAGTAATAAAACAATAGAAATAGCTCCCCTTGCATTCATGCGGGGAAGAACTTTAAATGACGCCTTTATCATAATGGACGAGGCTCAGAACACAACATTCTCCCAAATGAAAATGTTTCTTACAAGACTTGGTATGGGTTCAAAAATGGTTGTCACTGGTGATCTAACTCAGAGTGATTTACTGGCAAGCCAAGGAAAAAATGGATTAGAACTAGCTGTCGAGATTTTGAAGAATGTAGATGGAATTGAATTTGTTTATCTTGATGTAACCGATATTGTGAGACATAACCTTGTTCAAAAGATAATAAATGCATATGAAAAATTTGAGAATAAATCGAAAAATAAATCCTAGATTAATAGTAAATTTTTTTGCACAAGAGTTAAAACTTTTAGCTTTTATATTTGTTTTATTTCTTACCTTAAACTACATTCTTTTATTTCTGTCTTTAAAAGGTCAAATAAATATTTCTGTTAACAAACCTGCTCCTCAAGATATAATCGTACCAGCGACAATTTCGTATATAGATGAAACAAAAACTGCACAGGCTATTGAAAATGCAAAGAAATCCGTAAAACCTCTATATAAATACGATGCAAATGTTGAAATTGAAGTTCAGAACAATATAGTAAACTTTATTAATGAAATAAATTCTGTGAAAGAGGACTCAACAATAACGGACAGCGAAAAACTTAGTTCAATAAAAGAGATATGTAATAATGATTCCAAAATTGCAAATCTTTTATTTGAAATTAAAACAGATAAGTTAAATTTCTTAAAGAATTTTATTGCAAACGAGTTAAACAATTTATATAAAAAAGGTTTAAGAGATACTGAACTCAGTGACGTAATTAAGTCAATTGAAAAAGATGCAGATTCCTTAGGTCTAAATAGTAACGATAAGCTTATTATCTCATGGCTTGTTCAAAAATTTGTAAAACCAAATTTCATATATGATGAAGATGCAACAGACAAAGCTATACAGGATGCTGTAAAAAATGTAAAACCAGTCGTAGTAGTATTGCAAGAAGGGACCAAAATTATTGAAAAAGGACAGAAAGTCACCGAAGAAGATATTAAATTACTTGAGAAAATTGGGCTATATAAGAGATTTAGTTTCTTCACTTTAAGTCTTCTGTTTTTTCTTTCTATAATTGAAGGAACTCTTGCATTTTATATAGTACATGATAAGAAAAAGAAACTTCAAAAGATTTCAGAATATTTTACTTTGCTTGCTTTAGTTTTGATTGCATCATATTCTCTTGGAAGCTTCTCTATTTATACAATCCCAGCATTGCTATTTTTAATAATGGTTAATGAATTTTTTTCATTTAGGGATGTTCTTATTTCTACGCTTATTTTTTTATTGAATTTGTTAACATTCATTAGCCAACCACTTTTTGTCTTACTAGTCTTTTTGTCTATTTCAATTCCAATTGTTTATTACATCAATAAAACAAAGAAAATCTCAAGTTATTTTGTTTCAAGCATTATTGGAGGAACATTTGTTTCTTTTGTGGTATTTATTCTTAATAAAAACTTTTCGTTGCCCAACCAACTTTCTTTTAGTAACGCGTTTTATTCATTTTTAAATTTTATGTTTTCACCAATTGTTGCTATCGCAATAGTATACATATTCGAGCATATCTTTAATGAGGCTACATTTCTTAGACTTCTTGAATTAAACGATTTAAACACCCCACTCCTCAAGGAAATGTCTGTTAAAGCACCAGGTACATTTGCCCATAGTCTTTTTGTTGCAAATATTTCATCGCAAGCAGCTGATGCTATTAACGCAAATTCGCTTTTGGCAAGAGTCGGTGCATTATATCATGACATAGGGAAATTACTTTATCCTTTTTACTTCACAGAGAATCAGACAGACATAGCAAATATTCATAACACTATTTCGCCCAGCTTAAGTAAAGTAATTATTATTAATCATGTGAAGGACGGAATAGAACTTGCAAAAAGGTATAGACTCCCTGATGATATAATTCACTTCATTGAGACACATCATGGAAAAAGTGTAATTATGTATTTTTATCTTAAAGCAAAAGAAGTTGATCCAAACGTTTCTATGGACGATTTTAGATACCCAGGACCTCTCCCAGATACTAAGGAAACTGTTATAGTTTCTCTTGCAGATGCAGTTGAAGCAGCTTCAAAGAGTCTTGGCAACGAAGAAATAGATTACAGAAAAATTGAAGAACTTGTTAATAGATTGGTTGAGGACAGAATAAAACAGGGAGAATTAGCAAATGCAGAAATTACTTTTTCTGAACTTGAAAAGGTAAAAGTTTCATTTGTAAAAAGTCTCCTTTCAATATATCATAAAAGAGAGAGGTATCCTGATGGAAAGTAAGGTTAGAGTGGAAATCTTAAATAAGGTTAGAAAATTTAAGGTAAATAAAACTGGTATAAAGAATGTTGTAGATTCTATTTTTAATGAATTAAATGTTAAAGAAAAGGGACAAATTAGTATTGTGCTTCTGTCTAAAAATGCCATAAGAGAAATAAATAAAAGATATAGGAAAAAAGATAAACCTACAAATGTCCTTTCATTCCAGATTGATTATGAAAAAGGAAAAAATATCTACGGAGAAATTTTAATTTCTCCTGAAGTAGCTCAAAATGAGGCAAAAAAACTCGGTAACAATTTTAATGACTATTTTATATTTTTAATTATTCATGGGGTACTTCATCTTCTTGGATATGATCATGAAAAAGATGATGAGAGGATTGTTATGGAACAGTTAGAGGAAAAACTTCTCAAGGAAATTTTAGTTAAAATTAAAAGGCAGGTGGTTAAACTTTGTCTTCGTTAGGTTTAAGTATCATATTAATTATTGTATTACTGTTTTTCTCTGCTATATTCACTATGCTTGAATCTGCAATGTTTAATTCATCGCTATTAAGAATTCAAACAGCAGCGAAAAGGAACTTTATTTACAAACTTATATTGGAGCACAAAAAGAGGCCAGAAAATTTCATAAGTGCAGTTGTAATAGGGAATAATTTTGTAAATTTTCTAATTTCAGCGTTAATTACAAATATTGCAGTTATTTATTCAAATAAGTTCGGGTTTTCAAATGAAATTGTTATTCTGCTTGCAACTATAACTACTACTCTTATTGTGGTTATTTTTGGCGAAACTGTGCCAAAAACAATAGGAAGCACAATTCCAGAGAAGAGTTTAGGAGCAACATTTACAATTTTTCTTCCATTCTACTACATTTTAAAGCCATTCGCTTTTATTCTTTCAAAGATTTCAGAATTTATACTCTTTATTTTTGGTATAAAAGCTGGCGAAAAGCGATTTTTTGAATCTGAAGATGAAGTTATTTCAATGATTGAACTTGGGAAAAGAGAAGGCTTAATAGAACATGAAGAAGAAAAAATGATATATTCAATCTTTGAATTCGGCGATACTATAGTCAAAGAAATTATGACCCCAAGGGTTGATATAGTTGCAATTGATATCGAAAGTGATCTTGATGAGATACTTGATATTATAACAAAAAGTGGTCACTCAAGATTGCCAGTTTATGAGGAAAAAATTGATAATGTAATAGGAATCTTGTATGTAAAGGATTTACTAAAAGTCATCGCCAAAAAGGAAAAGCCTGATATAAGGAAAATTTTACGTGCCCCATTTTTTGTACCAGAGACAAAAAGAGTTGATGAATTGTTCAAAGAGATGCAAAAGAATAAAATTCAAATTGCCCTTGTTTTCGATGAATATGGAGGCGTTTCGGGACTTGTTACCATAGAAGATATTCTTGAGGAAATCGTTGGAGAGATACAAGATGAGTTTGATATTGAAGAAAAGCCAGTTCAGAGGCTCGATGATAATGCATACCTTATTTCCGGAGCATTTAACATTGATGACTTTAACGAAATGTTTAACGTCCAGCTTTCAGGTGAAGAAGCATCTACAATAGGAGGATTACTTTTAGAACATTTTGGAAGATTGCCAAATCCAGGAGAAGAAATTATAATTGATAATGTAAAATTCATAGTAAGTAAAGTTAGAAATAGAAGAATAGTGCAAGTCAAAGTAATTTTTGTGGAAGAGAGGAAAGAAGGTGAAACAAATGAAAAAGAATGAGGTAATAGAAAAAGCAATAGAAGCAATGAACAAGGCTTATGCACCATATTCAAAGTTTAAAGTTGGTGCAGCACTTCTAACTAAAAGTGGAAAGATTTTTACAGGTTGTAATATTGAAAATTCAAGTTATGGTGCAAGTATTTGTGCAGAAAGAGTTGCGATTTTTAAGGCAGTAAGTGAGGGCGAATATGAGTTTGAATTGCTTGTTGTTGCAACAAAAACTGATGAACCATCACCACCGTGTGGAATTTGTAGACAGGTGATTTCAGAATTCTCAAATGATCTTCCTATTATACTTGTTAACGAAAAAGGTTCTATTATTGAGACAAATATAAAAGAATTATTACCATTTCCTTTTTTAAAAGAAAAACTTGATGGGAGGTAAAAATGAAAAAATACTTTCTTTTTGCGAACTGGAAAATGCATAAGACAATAAAGGAATCTTTAGAATATGCAGATTGTTTAAAAAATTTTAAGGATTATGCAGAAGAAGTTAAAATTGGAATATTTCCTCCATTTACAGCGTTAGAAAGTTTTGCTAAGTCTGTGAGATCTTTACCCGTAAGTGTAGGAGCGCAAAACATGTACCATGAAGAAAAAGGAGCATTTACTGGCGAGATTTCACCACTAATGCTTAATGAAATTGGAGTTAAGTATGTTCTTATTGGACACTCAGAGAGACGTCATATATTCAATGAAGATAACAGTCTAATAAACAAGAAAGTCTTGTCAGCGATGGGACATGGAATAATGCCTGTCCTTTGTGTTGGCGAAACATTAGATGAGAGAAACGAAAACAAAACAAAAGAAGTTATAAGAGAACAGATAGTTAAAGGTCTAAACGGTGTTAATACAACCAACTTTGTAATTGCATATGAGCCTGTGTGGGCAATAGGAACAGGGATAAATGCAACTCCTGAACAGGCAAAAGAAGTCCATCAATTTATAAAAGAATTACTTCACGAGAAATTCGGAGACAGTTCTTCCGAAATTTCTATTCTTTATGGTGGAAGCATAAAATCTGATAACTTCAACAGCCTTGCATCTGTTGAAGAAATTGACGGAGGACTCGTAGGTGGAGCAAGTCTTGATTGTAAAACATTTATTGAACTTTATAAAATATTGATGAATAAAAAGTTAAAATAAAAAGTGCTTGAGCATTTGATAAGAGAAATAAGGTCGTCTGAAACTTACAAAGGACAAATTGTTAAGCTATTTGAAATTGAAGGTCAAAATTATGAAGTTTTTGACTTCCCAGATGAGTTGCATAAAGACCTAAAAGAAAAATTAAAGAATAAGGGCATTTTTGGTTTATACAAGCATCAACTTGAAACATTTGATCTGCTGAACAAGGGTTTGAATGTAATTATTACTTCTTCAACTGCGTCAGGAAAAACCCTAGCTTTTAATATTCCAATAATAAATAAATTGAGCAAAGACAGAAATGCCTCTGCCTTATATCTATATCCCACTAAAGCTTTAGCACAAGACCAGTTAGAAAAACTCGTAGAATTCACACAAATTACTGCTTATACATATGATGGGGATACACCAGCCGAAGAAAGACACTATCTTAGAAAATTCGGAAGAATTATTATTGCAAATCCAGATATACTTCATGTAGGAATGCTTCCCAACCATATCTTGTGGAGTCGTTTTTTAAGTAATCTAAAGTTTGTAGTAATTGATGAAGCTCATTATTATTCAGGAGTTCTTGGCTCACATATTTCAATGGTTCTACGAAGGCTTAGAAGAATTTTATCGTACTACGGAAGCTACCCACAATTCATCTTATCTTCCGCAACTCTTGAGAACCCCCTTGAGTTCGCATATAAATTAGTAGGAGAAAGATTTGAATTGGTTAAAGGTCCTATCACTTCACCATTCAAAAAACTATTCATAATTTACAATCCACCTATTGTAAATGAAGCTATGAATTTGAGAAAAAATATTATACAAGAGGCAACAAATCTGATTGAAATATTATTAAAAACTAACCAGACAGTAATTGTTTTCGTAAAATCCCGTCAAGGTGTTGAAATATTAACTAAACTTCTCCAGGAAAGGCTGGGTGAGTCTTTCCTAATTTCTTCTTACAGAGCAGGTTATTCTAAAGAACTTAGAAGATCGATTGAAAAAAAAATAAAAAGTGGAGAAATTAAATGTATTGTTGCAACAAACGCACTCGAGCTTGGAATTGATATTGGGGAGCTAGATTCAACTGTAATTGTTGGATATCCTGGCACAATTGCAAGCCTATTCCAGCAATCAGGAAGATCGGGGAGAACTCATGAGTCAACTACTTTCTTCTTGACAAGTAGTAATCCCTTAGACCAATACTTTACAAAAGATCC
Source organism: Caldisericum sp. (assembly GCF_049967455.1). Classification (NCBI taxonomy): domain Bacteria; kingdom Pseudomonadati; phylum Caldisericota; class Caldisericia; order Caldisericales; family Caldisericaceae; genus Caldisericum; species Caldisericum sp. The sequence continues at coordinate 76,912 of NZ_JBMFSR010000003.1, forward strand.
GGATTATCTTTTTCGTGGAAAATTTGAGAGTTTAAATATTGATTTAAATAATCCTTATATCCTAAAACCACATATCTTGTGTGCAGCTTATGAACTTCCCATCCAAATTGATGTAGACAGCGAATATTTTGGAAATACATTAAAAGAAACTATAAGCGATTTACAGAAAGAAAATTTAATTTTAAAAAAAGGTGATAAGCACTTCTTCAATGGTAGAAAATCGCCTGCACCTCAGGTGAATTTAAGAAGTTCTGGAGAAGAAAACATAAAGTTGATTGATTTAGAAAAGAACACTATCCTTGAAAGAATATCAAAAAATCGAGCACTTGAAGAAGCATTTTTGGGTGCAGTTTATCTTCACTTAGGTGAAACTTACTTGGTAAAGAAGATGGATCTTGAAAATAAAGAAATTTATCTCAAAAAAGAAATGACTGATTATTATACTGATTCTCTTGCAATAGAAACTATCTTGATAGACAATATATTAAAAGAAAAAAATGTGTTCAAGGTTAAAGCATACTTTGGTGAAGTTACAGTAGAAGAAGTTATAAGAGGATTTGTAAAAAAACAATTTTTCACAGACAGAAAAATAGAAACCCTACCCTTAGAATTACCGAAAATCGATTTCAAAACAAAAGCACTTTGGATAACGATTGACAACAATATTACAGAGAAAATAAAGAAGATTGACGATTTTTTAGGTGCAATTCATGCAGCAGAACATGCAATGGTTGGTATATTACCTCTTATTGTACAATGTGATAGAAACGATATAGGCGGTGTTTCCCACCCAATGCATCCTGATACAAATCAAACTACGATTTTCTTATACGACGGAATTGAGGGAGGAGTTGGCATAACAGAAAAGGCATTTGAAAGACTTGATGAACTTATTGAAACTGCTTTGAAAAGCATTACTTCTTGTCCCTGCAAAGATGGTTGTCCTTCTTGTATTTATTCGCCAAAGTGTGGCAATGAAAATAATCCTCTAAGTAAAAGTGGAGCCGTAATGCTATTAAGAGAGATAATATCATGATTAAAAAAATTCTTATAATTCTTATAGTTTTTATATTAATACTTCTACCTTTATTTACAATACTTCTTCTAAATCATTTAATTTTTTCCTATCTTTACGATAAATTAGATTTAAAAGACTACAACAATATCGAGAAAAAAGATTACTTAAATAAAGTTTCGCAAATTGTGTGGTACTTTTTCAATAACAAACCATTTTTAGAAATGCAGGAATTGTCCTACATAGAAAAAATTCATATGAAGGATGTTAAAACTCTGATATGTTTTGCACTTTTTGTTTTTATACTATCAATTATGGGCATTTTGATATTTAAGAAACAAGTAGATAAATTAATCATGAAGCAAGCATCTTTTATCGCTTTAGCGATTGTTGCTTTAATTCTTACTTTCAGTTTAACTAATTTTGACTCAGCGTTTATAATTTTTCATAAAATACTTTTCAGGAACAGTTTTTGGCTTTTAGATCCCTCTACTCTCCTTATAAGACTCTTTCCCGAGAGTGTTTTTATGAATCTTGCTTATGTTTGGTTTGTAAGCATAACAATCCTATCAATCCTTATAATTTTTCTTGTCTCTATGTAGATATGCATAAGCATTGTGATTGTGTATACTTTCATAGCTTATAGCTTCAACTTCATAATAAGTAATTCTATCATCTTGATTTAATAAAATTGAGACTTCTCTTACAATGTCTTCTACAAACATTGGATTCATATATGCTTTCTCAGTTATGTATTTTTCATCTGGACGTTTAAGTAAAGCATAAAGTGGTGCGCTTGCAGAATTTTCAACCATCTCGACAATTTCTTCAATCCATACAAGTCTATCCATTTTTGTTCTAACTTTTATATTTGCACGCTGATTGTGTGCTCCAAAATCCGCTATTTCCTTAGAACAAGGACACAAAAGATGAACTGGAACATTTACTTCGAGAATAAAATCGAATTTTTCGTCTTTAGAGGCTATAAATGCACATTCATAATCCATATAACTTTCTTCTTTAGTTATTGGCGCTTTTTTAAGAACGAAGTAAGGAAATTTTAAAATAATATGTGCAACTTTTGCTTTCAATTCTTGTTTAATATCATCAAGTATTCTTTCTAAATTTGAAAGCGACATATTGTTTCTATGGCGGTTAAGGACTTCTACAAATCGACTCATATGTGTACCTCTATACTCCGAAGGAAGATCTACGTAAATATCAATTAATGCAACTGTATTTTGAAAACCGTTTTGCTTATCCATAATACGTATTGGGTATCTTATTGAAGAAACACCTACTTTTTCAATAAATATATTTCTTTCATCTCTCTCGCTTTGCACATCTTTCATCTTACAACCACCCTGTTATTATCTCCTTCGTAAAGTATAATCTCAAATACAGAGCAACCGAATTCCCTAAAAGCATTATCTAAGGTATTAAAAATCCATTGTGCGACTAGCTCTGTTGTTGGATTTTCAAACATTTCGTTTAAATATTTGTGATCAAGGATAGAAATAACCTTGTCTTGGACAATTTGTTTTAAAATAGAAAAGTCCAGAACCATCCCATCATCTTTAAGATCACCAGTGATAGTGACAACAAGGTGATAAGTGTGACCGTGCATATTTTCGCACTTACCATGATAATCAATAACTCTATGTGCTGCATCAAAAGAGAATTCCCTTGATAGAAGAAACATTTTACCTCCAAAATGGCGGAGAGGGTGGGATTTGAACCCACGGCAGGCTTTTGACCCGCACACGCTCTCCAGGCGTGCACCTTAAGCCACTCGGTCACCTCTCCAAATGCATATAAATGATATCAAATTTTGCTAAAAAAATCAAGGTTTAAATTTTAGGAATAACGCCCAAGAGAGCGTTATAGTGAGTAAAAATAGAAATGGTTTTAACATCAACCTATAAACTCTTTTAAATTCAGTTTTGAAATAATCGACACTAAGTGAAAGACAAAGATGCATTGGAGTAAATAATAGGGCAGTCCAGACACCAAAATATGCAATAAGTATGTTTGATGGAATAAGAGAATTACCAACCTTCAAAAGTGGCATAAGAAGCGGATATGCAATACCAATGGAAGCAGAAGAAATTCCCGCAAGAAAGCCGATTGAGAATGGAAGAATAAACAGAATCAAATATGTAGGAGTTTTAAGTGATTGAAGTTCAATAAATATACTTTGAGCAAAATTTGTTGATGTTACAATCTCTCTGAGAAAGAAAATCGCATATATAAGGAACGTGTACTCTAAAATTTTCTTATACTTGAAAGACAGCTTTAGTGTTTTGAATGGCACTTTTCTCAAAATTATTAGATATACTAAACCAAATAACATTGAAACAAAACTAGGATATTTTTTAAAAATCATGAGAAATGCAAAAATCAAAATAATGGGAGATAAATTTTTCAGAATGTCAAACGCAGTATATAAATCTGTCCGATTTTTTTGTTTTTTCCCATTTTTAATAAAAGGAACTATGAAGATAATTCCCGAAAAAAACATTCCTACGGAAATAGGCCACTGAATAGAAATAATTTTGAAAATTGTTGTTCCAAGAATAGAAACACCTAATAGAAACTCTGGATAAAGAGGTGAAATAGGTTCCCAAACATGTCTAAACCAAAAGTTTAATAACGCTTTCTCATCTGAATTAATTTCTACATCCATTGCCCCTTCATCAACCATTGGAGCAGAGACGAGTGCACCTCCTGGCATTGGTAGTAACCCAACCACAAGAGAAAAGATAGGAAGGAAGGCTTTAGGTGAAAGTATTTTTTTGAAGTCTTCTGTGATATCTGAAAGCAGTCCTGAAGTTTTCAAAAGCTCACCAAGATAAGTCACTATAATTATTACAAGTATCATATTGATAGTATCTAAGTGAGATAATGTTTGTAGCATCAACTGAAAGATTCTAATTATATTCAAATCTTTGAAAAAAGATGTTATGATTGCAATAAGAAAAATTGAAACAGCAATGCTGAATCTCAATTGAACAAAAATTCCTACCAAGGCTAGGGCAATTATAAGAAAAAGCAAATCTTTCATACTTAACGATTATATCAATTTTTGACTCTTTTTGAAATAAATGTATAATTTATTTATGAATTTTGATAAAAACTTTTTTGAACAGATTAAAAAAATCGAAGACTATTTCGTCAAAAAAGATATTGAAAAAAGCCAAATAATGAATACCTTATGTAAAGAAGTATTTAATATTGACCCTTCTTTTTTCGATACAATTTCGTCTCCTCCCGAACATAATTACGCAAAATTTGAAGAAAAATTTTCAGTAAGTAACTTTGTCGAGAACTTTGTTAAGGATTATTCAATACTTGCTTCCGATGGATCAAGAATTACAATAGAAGAAAGACTGCCCTTCCCGTTTTATGTAATAAACGTTGCTTCAGTTTTTGAAAAAATTGGCAAATCTCCAGTGCATGAAGTAAAAAATAAAGCAGAAATTTTTTTCAATGAAAATGATATATACGATCTAAATGGTGAATTATTGTCGGAACAAGATATAAATCTTAAAATGCTTTTGAAAGAAGCCGAATTTCTCTCTGAAAACATAAGCAAATATAATCCTGACATTACTCTTTTTGATGGCTCACTAATTCTCTGGGGATTAAAAAGAACTCAAAAAATCAATGCACAAGCTGCAATAAAAATTTTTGAAAGCCCAATTACTACCTCAGTCAACCTAAAAAAGCCAATAGCAGGCTATATAAGTGGAACAAGGTCCAAAGAAGTTATTAAGTCATTAATACTATATCTTAAAGGAAAGGGTATAAGTCTTGACTATCGATTGTTACTAAATTTGAATGATTCTGATCTAATTAACTATATCTTGAAAAAAAACCAAAGAACATCTGTGTTTTCATCAACAGAAAAACTACTCTCTTATTACATGAATAAAATCTATTTTTACTTCATAAAAACTGAGTACGAAGTAATAAGAGTTGAAATTCCGGACTTTGTTTATGAGAATAAAAATCTTTTTGATAAACTAAATAAGATTCTTTTTACTGAAATTAATAGAGGAAAAGGTTATCCTCTTATTCTTAAACTAGCGCACTTTGAGGCAGTTATAGGTGACCAAGAAAAGCAATTTATTGAAAATTCAATAAGATCAAAACTTGGAGAATTTACAAATTATTCAGAGAAATTTTTTTCAAAGATTTCAAGAAAGATTTAGTTATTATTTATAACTGATTCAATCTCTTTTTTAAGCACATCATATATTTCATTTCCATCTAATATCCTAACTATTTTTCCTTTTTTAAATAAAACACCCGAATTTTTTCCGCAGGCAACTCCAACATCTGCATCTTTTGCCTCCCCGGGTCCATTAACAACGCACCCCATAACTGCAACTTTAATACTTTTATTAACTTTTGCAAAATCAACATTTAATTTATTCACTATTTTTTCAATATCAACTTCGGCCCTGCCACATGTAGGACAAGAAATTATTTCAAGTCCATGTTTTCTTAGACCGAGAGCCTTCAAAATATTGTATCCTGCAATAACTTCTTCAACAGGATCGCCAGTAATTGAAACTCTTAAAGTATCTCCGATACCCTCATTTAAGAGTATTCCTAGCCCTATACCACTTTTTATAAGCGAATCTCTTAAAGGTCCCGCTTCTGTTATTCCTATATGAATCGGATACTCAAAGATTTCACTTAGCATTTTGTTTACTTTAATAGTAAGAAGTACATCTGAGGTCTTTGCAGAAATAACTATATTTTCAAAACCTACCGAATTGAGTATTTGTACTTCTTTTTTTACGCTTTCAACCAAAGCTTCTTCTAAATTTTTTGGTTTTTCTTTAAACGAGCCGAGATTAGCTCCTACTCTTATCGGAATTCCTCTTTCTTTGCAGAGTAATGCTATTTTTTTGATCCATTCTTTATCGTTAATGTTTGAAGGGTTCAATCTTATTTTATCTGCACCATTCAATATTGCTTCGATTGCAATTCGGGGATCAAAATGTACATCAGCGACAAGAGGGATATGAATTGACTTTTTTATATCTTTAATTTTAGAGGCTGCCTCAAGATCTCTAACAGCAACACGTATAATTTCGCAGCCATAATCCTCAAGCATTAGAATTTGATTAACAGTCGACTCAACATCTCTTGTGTCAGTTTTTGTCATTGACTGAACACGTATTGGATTATTGCCTCCAATTACAAAATCGCCAATGCGAATTTCTTTTTTTATCTTTCTCATTTGCTAATTAACTTCATTATATCATTTATACTTACAATAAACATCAAAAACAGCATGAATATCAGTGCAATACTTTGTATCTTTGCTGTAAGTTCTTTTGAAACTTTTCTACGAGTAATGCCTTCAACTAGGATTATTACAAGCCAACTTCCATCAAGTGGAGGTATTGGTAGCAAATTGGTGAATGCAAGAGCAATACTTATATAGGCAACAAAGAAAAGAAGATTTAAAAACCCGGCGCTTGCCGCTTCTCCTGTCATTGCAATAATTCCAATAGGTCCAGTTACAGATGAAACACCTGCTCTTGTAAAGAGTTTCGGAAGAAAAGTAAACATTTGAAATAGGGTTGAAAAAGTCCATTTTACAGCTTCAATGAGTGATTGACCTAACGGATATATTTCTCCCTTGGGAGAAATTCCTATCATCCATTTACCACGTACAGAATCATACTGTGGCACTACTTTAACATGAACTATTTCGGTTCCTCTTTCAACTTCAATCATAGCTGGATTTCCTTTATTGCTTTGTATAGCACTAACTAATTCATTCCATGTTTTTATGTCTATATTATTTACTCTAAGTATAGTATCGCCACTTTTCAACCCTGCAATTTCAGCAGGACTACCAGTAACTACTGTTGAAATTGTAGTGGTAGGTGACAATGGATTACCAAACACACTAAATACAATACCAAAAATAAGAATTGCGACAACTAAATTCATAAGAGGTCCAGCAAGAATTGTAAAGAACTTTGCAATGAATCCCTTATTATAAAAGCCTTCAGGGTCATCATAATTATCTTCCATCCCTTTTATTTTTACATAACCTAAAATAGGAAAAAGACCAATTTTAAAATTCATGCCATTTGGGCCTTTAGACTTTCGCTCATAAATTGAAGGACCAAAACCTATTGCAAATTCTTCCACAGGAATTTTTGAAATTCTCGCCACTATAAAATGCCCAAATTCATGTGCAAGCGCAAGAAAACTTATTACTAAAACTCCATAGATTGCATAGATAATTCCGCTCATATTTTTCTCCTCACAAATTCAATTACTTTGTTTTTTATCTCATTATAAACAAACTTGGCTTCCTCCAATGAGCCAATCTTTTGGTATTCAACTTTGCTAAGAAATTCTATAAACAGTCTCTCAATATCAAGGAATTTAATTTCGCCATTTATGAATTTCTCAACCAAAACTTCGTCAATTGCAACAATAGAAGGTAAATATGTTCCGCCAAGCATTGCATAGTTTAATATCACGTCAAAAAGTGGAAAAGTTTCTCTATCGATTTCATAGAATGTAAGTTTTCCCAATGATGCTAAATCAAGCCTTTGCAAGTTAAATTCCACTCTTTGAGGATATGTTAATGCATACTGAATAGGCAATAACATATCTGGCTTACTTAAAAGCGCTTTAATTTCACCATCAACAAATTCTACCATTGCGTGGATCACGCTTTCTCGCTGGACTAGGGCCTCGATTATTGAATACGGAACATTAAATAAAAAATGAGTCTCAATTATTTCAAACGCTTTATTTACAAGGTTTGCTGAATCTACTGTAATTTTTTTTCCCATTTGCCAATTTGGATGCTTAAGAACATCATCCAAATTAACTCTTTGAAGAGTTTCTCTTTTATAGCCAAAAAAAGGACCTCCTGATGCAGTAATAATAATTTTTTCTATTGATTCCTTCTCTTCACCTTTTAGAATTTGGAAAACTGCTGAAGCTTCTGAGTCAATCGGAATTACATTGTCACCATATTCTCTGTTCTCAAAAAGTATTTCACCAAATGAAATTATACTCTCTTTATTTGCTATCCCTATTCTGATTCCATTATCAATGCAAACCTTAATAGACTGTGCAGAAGAAATGCCAGAGGCAAGAAAAAGCACAAGATCAGGTTTTACTTCTAGTAGACATTCATGAACATTCTCAAGAGCGCAAACTTTAGTATTAGCGGATTCAAAATTATGGATGAACTGTCCATCTAATGCGATGAAGGATGGCTTTGCAATTTCTACTTGCTTATTTATTCCCTCCAAATTCTTAAAAGCAGTAAGACCGACAATTTTAAATCCAAGTTTTAAAGCTAAATCAAAAGACTTTCTACCTAAGGTACCAGTAGAACCGAATATAACAATTCTTTTAGACACCACCAAACCTTCTCTCTCTTTTACTAAAGTCTTCAAGTATTTTAAAAAATTCTTCTTTTGTAAAATCAGGCCAAAGTGTTTTTGTGAAGTATAGTTCAGTATATGCTATTTGGAAAAGAAGAAAATTACTTATTCTCATTTCACCACTCGTTCTTATTAATAAATCAGGATCAGGTAGATTAAAAGTGTAAAGGTATTTCAAAAAATTTGTCTCATTAATATCTTCTCCACTTTTACAAATTTTCTTACATGCTTCAACTATCTCATGTCTTCCGCCGTAGTTAATTGCTATTGTCAAGACCAATTTCGAACCTGATTCAGTTTCTTTAATTGCATATTCCATTGTTTTCCTTAATGGCATAGGAAGTGGAGAAAAATCGCCAATGAAATTTAGTTTTATAGAGTTTTCTTTTAATTCAGGTATATAGTTCTGAATTGCATCAACAAATAGATTAAGCAAAAAAGAAACCTCTTCAGTACTCCTTTTCCAATTTTCGGTAGAAAAAGCATATAAAGTTAAATACTTAACACCTACTTCTACTGATGCCTCTACTATTTTTTTTACTACCTTTACGCCTGCTCTGTGTCCTTCTATTCTTTTTAAACCTTTTTCAACAGCCCACCTTCCGTTCCCATCCATGATTATTGCAACATGTTTGGGAACGGAAGAGATTTTATCCATTAAACCTCCAATATTTCTTTTTCTTTCTTTTCGAGTCTTTCATCAATTATATCAATATATTTTTCGGTAAGTTGTTGTATCTTTTCTTGGAGTCTAAATTTATCATCCTCTGAAATTTCTTTATTCTTTTCCATAGTTTTTACTTTTTCAATTTCATCACGTCTAATTGCTCTTATTTCCTCACGAAATTCTTCTGCAAGTTTTTTGACTTGCACTACAAATTTCTGCCTTTCTTCTTCTGTAAGCTTAGGAAAAGGAAGGGTAATTGTTGTCCCGTCACTCTGAGGAGTTACTCCCAAATTTGCCTTAAGTATAGCTCGTTCAATTTCCTTTAAAAGTGATTTATCCCATGGTTCAATAACCAAGAGTCTTGGTTTAGGTGCAACAACTGTTGCAACCTGTTTTAACGGCATCAAAGTCCCATAAGCCTCAACTTTTACAGGATCAAGAATTTCTGGAGTAACACGTGTTGCCATAATTTTTGCAAACTCGCGTTCCATTACTTCTATTGCCTTTTTCATTTTTTCTTCTGCTTCGCTCAAGATTTTCTTCTCTAATTCTGCATTCATTCTCTATCCCTCCTTTATTACAGTTCCTACTTTTCCTTCAATTACCGCTTTAATCAGTGTATCTTTACCTTTTATACTAAAAATAACTATCGGCAGTTTAAAATCCCTGCACAGAGATACAGCAGTTGCGTCCATTACTTTTAGATTCTTTAAAAGAAATTCGGTGTAAGTTATTGTTTCGTATTTTACAGCGTTCATATTTTTTATTGGATCATCTGAGTAAACCGCATCTACTTTAGTTGCTTTGAAAATTGCATCTGCTTTTAATTCAAGAGCTCGAAGTGCTGCAGTGGTATCCGTGCTAAAAAAGGGGAGTCCTGTACCTCCCCCAAAAATAATTACTCTTCTTTTGGAAAAGTGAGAAAGCGCTTTTGCAAGAATATAAGGTTCTGCAACTTCTGGTATAGTAAAGCTCGACATCACCCTTGCATCAAGTTCTCTTTGCAATAATGCATTTTGAAGAGCAAGTGCATTAATAATTGTTGCAAGCATTCCCATATAATCGCCAGTTGCTCGGTCTATTCCTAATTTTTCAGCCTCAGTACCCCTTAGAATATTTCCGCCACCAATTACAATACCTATTTCTATTCCTTGATTATGTAAGTACGCAACTTGTTCGGCAAGTTCTTCCAATGTGTTTTTACTAATACCTACGCCATCTACATCTGCCAAAGCCTCGCCACTCAATTTTAGAATAATTCTTCTATACTGTGGCAAATTTATTCACCTACCTTGAAACGAGCAAACCTTCTTACAGTTATATTTTCACCAAACTTTGAAATATGTTCTTTAATTAATTGTTCAATTGTTAGATTTTCGTCTCTTAGATATGGCTGCTCAAGCAGGCAACGTTCCTTATAAAAAGTCTCAATTTTTCCCTCTATGATTCTTTCTATAACATTTGCAGGTTTTCCTTCTTCCTCTAGCTGCTTTCTATAAATTTCCTTTTCCTTTTCAATTACTTCGGCAGGTACGTCTTCACGAGAAATATAATCAGGTGAAGAGGCTGCAATTTGAAGAGCTATTTCATCTGCTAATTTTTTAAATTCGTCAGTTCTTGCAACAAAGTCCGTTTCACAATTTACTTCAACTAATACTCCAAGCTGACTTCCAGGGTGTATATATGCAGCAACGACGCCTTCGTTTGTTACACGGCCGGCTTTCTTAACTGCTTTTGCAATTCCCTTTTCTCTTAAAATATCTATTGCCTTCTCAATATCGCCATTTGCTTCTTCTAAAGCTTTTTTACAGTCTGAAATACCTGCGCCTGTTCTTGCACGTAATTCTTTAATTAAATCTAAACCCATATAAAATCACCTCTTTTCTATTATTTTTTGTAATCTTCATACTCTTCAAAATCAAACTCCTTAGTAAGGAGTTCTTCTTCAGTAACTTCCTCTTGTGTTTCTTCTCTTTCAATTTTTCCTTCTCTTCCCTCAATAACTGCATTTGCAATTATCGAAGTGATAAGCCTAAGAGAGCGAATAGCATCGTCATTTCCAGGAATAGGATAATCTATTTCCTCAGGATTAGAGTTTGTATCACATATACCGATAATTGGAATTTTGATTTTTCTTGCTTCTAATATTGCACTTCTCTCTTTATGAGTATCGGTTACAAAAATAGCCCATGGCAATGTAACCATGTCCTTTAAACCGGCGTAAAGCTTTCTCAGTTTCGCTAGCTCTCTTTCAAGTTTTACTCTTTCCTTCACAGAAATGGTGTCAAAATAGCCCTCTGTCTCGAGTTTTTCAAGTTCTTTTAATCTATTAATACTTTTTCTTACAGTTTGAAAATTGGTTAAAAGTCCTCCTACCCAACGTTCATTGACATAAGGCATTCCACACCTTTCTGCTTCTTCTTTAACAATGTCCTGAGCGGCCTTTTTTGTTCCAACAAAAATGATTTTTCCACCCTGTCTTGTAATGTCTACTACAAATTTATAGGCTTCTTCGATTTTTTTTACGGTAAGCCTAAGGTCAAAAATATGGATCCCATTTCTTTCTGTAAAAATATATTCTTTCATTCTGGGATCCCATCTCTTAGTTTGATGTCCAAAATGGACACCTGCTTCCAGTAGTTCCTTCATTGATACTACACTCATAATTTAACCTCCTAATATAGTTTTTCCTCCCATCCTTCATCTTCTCGGAGGCAGAAGAATTGCTGCACTTTCCGAAAATCCGGATGGTGTGTAATTGTATCATTATATTTTAAGGATTTAATGAAAAAAATCAAGTTTTATTTAAGCTGAAATCATTATAATCAGTTATATTTACTATAGTAAATCGACTTATAATCCCAAAATAAAATCATAAAATTGCTACAAACGAATAAATAACCTTCATTAAATGAGAATTGAATGATGTTTTTTACATTTAAGCAATATTGCACTATTGCTTAAATGCACTCTAATGGATTGCAAAAAATTTTTAAGTTTTAAGAAAAATATCTTTTGTAAAAATCAAATAAGGATTAAAATTTATTAGGAGGCAAAAATGGAAGAGAAGGATCTTTATAATGAAGAAGAAAAAGGGACTCAGCCGAAAGTTGATTTTAAAAACATATACACAGGTAGCCAAGCACTTGAGAAGGCCCCAAAAATTTATGGAATTCAGAGTGGAATAGAAGGACTCGACGAACTTTTCTACATTGTACGAGAAGAGAAAGGTAAACTTGTAAAAAAGTCTCTTGGTGGAATCCCTGCATATTCAGTTATGAATATTACTGGTGTAAGTGATACTGGAAAATCACTTATGGTTGAGCAGTTTGCAATTGAACAGGCAAATAAAGGATCCAAGGTAGTTTTTATTACTGTGGAGTCTCCCGCAAATTTTGTTGCAGCATCACTTCAAATTAGAGCTACTGCAATGGGATATAATTTCAAGGATTTTGAAGACAATATTATCTTAATTGATGCTGCTTCTTCATACAACCTCAGAGAAAACATTCCTGATCTTTTAGCAACTCTTGCTTATGTTATTCAAAATTTTAAAGCAAGGTTCACAATAATCGATTCTGTTACAGGGCTTTTTGAAAGCAAAGAGATGTTCGCAAGGGCTATTGTAAGAAGGTTGTTCAACTTTATGAAATCTTGGTATCAAACCGCACTTTTTGTGTCGCAAAAAAGGAGCGGGCATGAAGAACTAACAGCAGAAGCGGCAGGAGGTTATGCCGTTGGCCATATAGTTGACGGAACGATTGTACTTGCAAAGGATCTTATTGATTCGCAATATAAAGCAAAAATCTACAAAAAACCTTTAGGTGATATTGTAAGACTTTTTAGGATAGATGGGTGTAGACTCTCTGGTCATGATACCAAAACACGCTTTTTAGAAATAACAGAAACAGGCCTTGTTAAAATTAAAGAACCAATTTCAGGAGGAGGTGAAGAATTATGATTATAGTGCAAGGAAAAGAAATACCTCAATCAGAATTTGAAGACCTTGTCGCTCGAGTGTTTTCAAAGGCTATTGACCTATTAGGTGGCATTGTAAAACTTGCTGAATACAGAACTTTAACTTGGCTTCCCTCTCTTGCAAGAGCAACTCTTACAGTTGTTTTGAAGGAAGAGTATTTACGTTCTGAAGAAGAGATTGCACAAAAGGTGGGAATAACAAAAAACACTGTACGAAGCATAATAAGGGCAGATCCAGGACTGGCACTTGAGAAAATTCAAAAAATTGAAGAGCTAACAAAAGAAGAAACAAAAGATCTCAAAACTCACACGGCAGGAGGAATCGCAAAGTTAGCCTATAAACTTGTAAAAGGTGGGGAGGATGCAAAAGTCATTGTTAACTTCAGTTCAATTGTACTTGAAGACATGATGAAGGCTTTAGAAATTCCCTGGGCATATATGGTTTTAAAGAGAATAAAAGGATTGAATTTCCCAATTAATACTTACGAAATATTACAGGAAAAATTGAAAGATATAACATTTAAGGAGGTAAAATTGATTGAAATATTGCCACATTTACAGTATCCTATAAACACACCGGCCCAACTGATAAAAGAGATTAAAGAACATTTGAAAATGAAAGAATAAAAATCCCTACCAAAGAAAAAACTCCACGAGTTCGTTTGCTAACAGTCCTTCTTTTTCCTGTGGCACCTTGAAATATCCGTGTGAATCACTTAGAATGAAAGTAAAAGAGGAATCAGATAGCAATGGATCTATTATATTATCACTATTTTCTATTCTTAATCTTCCCAGAACAAATTCGGTTCTTCCTTTTCTTGAACTTATTTGAGTTGAAAGCTTACCAATAACTTTCTTCAGAGGCAATCTGATACCAAGTTTTTCAAAAATCATTTTTCTTATAACAGTTGAGTATATCATAAAGGATGCTAGAGGATTTCCAGAAAGACCAACTATCAATTTACCATTAACTACACCAAATATTGTAGGCTTTCCCGGAGATACATTTAATCCATGAACAATAACTCCTGGTTTTCCAAGCGAATTAATGGTATCAACAGTTAAGTCAAAATTACCCTTACTTGTTCCTCCTGTCATTATTACAAGATCATTTTCTTGTAATGCAATACTTAAAGCATACTTAATATTTATAGCATTATCCTTAATCACACCATAAAATGAAGGAGAAAAGCCATCTTTCAAGATTAAATATTTTAATGTTATCCCGTTATAGTCGAATATTTTTCCGAAAGGTAGTGGATATTCATCGCTTATTTCATCTCCTGTTGAAATTATGCCTATTTTTATGGGTGAAAGAACATCAACAAATCGAACACCTACAAAATTTAAAAGCCCAATAATCCTTTCATCAACTCTTTCTCCTTTTCTTAAAATGACTGAGCCTTTTTTAAGTTCGCTTCCTTCCTCAAACATATTTTGTGTTGACTGAATATCTTTAAAAATAAAAACTGTATCACCCTTAACTTCACTATCTTCAACCATTACAACTGCATCAGCTCCCTCAGGTACTACCCCTCCTGTCGGCACATAACACGTAGTTCCATTGGAAATTAATATCTCAGGTTTAGTACCAATTTTTATTTCCCCTAAATTTTTCAAAAAAACAGGGTTTTCAAAACTTGCACCCTTGACATCTTTAGAGTTTACTGCAAAACCATCAACAAGAGATTTTCTAAAAGGTGGTAAGTCAATTTGAGAATAAACATCGTTTGCAGCATAATATCCATAAGAATTCTCAACAGGAATAGAAAGATTTTTCTTATTAATAATAAAAAGATTCAAAATTTTTTCAATTACTTCATCGGGAGAATAAACAGTTAGAAACTTTTCGCCCATTGGAATAATCCCTCAATAACTCTTTCTACGCTATCATTTATTTTAATTTGTGCCTTTGCAAATATAGGAGCATTTGGATCTGAATTCACAGCAATGATCGTTTTTGCTTGGACTCCGCTTAAATGTTGAATCGATCCTGAAATACCTAAAGCAATATAAAAATCAGTTTCGATCTCCTTTCCTGTATCTCCAATAACTTTTTCATAAGGAAGATAGCCCATGTCTGAAACAGGACGAGTGCAAACTATTTCAGCACCAAGTTTTTCTGCGATGAAGAATATTTTTTCAAATAAGTCTTTTGATACCCCAAGACCAATACCAATAGCAATTTTAGTTTTTATTTTGTCATCAATGTTTTGATAACGTGTTTCAATTAAATTCAACGACTCATCATTTGAAACCTCAATTAAATCTATTGTTAAAGGATTATATTTGTCTTTAGAAGTACTGCTATGTAAGATACAAACTGTTGGTTTTGTTTTAGACATTATTTCAACTGCAAGATTTCCCCATCCATAAACTATAAAAGATAGGGAATTGTCTTTGTGAACCTTGATTTCACTTACATGTGATATAACACCAAGCCCATTTTTTCCTGCATACAGCGATGCAACTTCTTTGGACAAAACTTCGTTAGAAAAAAATATTACATCGTAATCTTTTATATCTTTGATCTTAGAAATAAAATCAAAACCTTCATGGCTAAACTTAATGGGATTAGAAGGTAGATAATCTGCGGCGTTATCTTTTTTAAAGCTCGCAACTTTTATACTATCAAAGTTACAAGCTAACAATTTTATATTAGGTAAATTGTTTTCATAAATCACCAATGCTTTCATTTAACACCTCTTTCAAAAGGATCTCAGTAATAACCTTACTGCCGTTCTCTTTTATCAGATCATTTTGAATATCTAATTTTATTTCAAATATATCTTTTATGCTTGTTTTTGATCCTTCAGTACCTACATCGAGCGTAGAAAGTTTTAAAGTATCGTTTGATAATATTTCAATTGTTTTTTCTTTTGACTCAAATGCATAATACAAGTTTGGTAGTGCTTTAAACATACCCTTATCAGAGAAACTCAACAAAGCCTTTTTTTCAATCCTAAATCGAATTATTTGATTAATGTTTGCTTTTTCAATTATTAGATGATTTTCTTGGTAATCTACTGCTACTACATTTGAAAAATAGAAAATTGAAAGCTTAGAAGCAATTTCTCCAGGAAGAACTCCTGTGAGACCATCGGAAGAAAAATTTCCAGCAAATATGTAGTCATAATTACTATCAAATTTATTAATAAAATTTGTTAATACGTTTGAAGTTGCAAATACATCAGAATTTGCAAACAAACTATCAGATAGTAAAAATATTTGGTCTACTCCGTAATCGTAGAGTTTAACCAATAAATCTTTTGAGTTTGGTGGAGCCATACTAACCGCGTGAACGTTAAACCCAAACTTATTTTTTAGCTCTATTGCAGCTCCTAAAGCAAAATAATCACTCGGATTTATCATACTTTCTTGAGATCTTTTCAATCTCTTTTTATCCTTATCAAATTCTACTTTTTTCGGAACAACTTTTACGAGAACAATGATTTTCATAATAGCACCTCTGAAACTTTTGGTTTGTATCCATTTATAAAATCTTTTGAATCCATTATTTTTTTTCCTTCTGGCTGAACTGAGATAATCTTAAGACAACCCTTTCCACTTGAAACAAGAAAGTAGTCATTTTTAACGTCAACTATTGTACCAGGTAAGAAGCTAGTATAAAAATCAATTATAAAGTCTGTTTTGAAAATTTTCAATTTTTTCCCTCTAAAAATTGTATAAGCACCAATCCTTGTGAGTGCCCTAACTTTATTGTGTATACTGAATGCATCATTACTCCAATCTATTTTTTCTTCTTCTTTGCGTATCTTTTTTGCATAACTCCCTTCTCCTTCCTGAGGAATTTTGACACACGTTGAACTAAGACAACACACAAGAGCTTCTTTCACAAGAGGGATGCCAATATCATAAACTTTTTTTAGAAAAGAATAATAATCATCATATACTGAAACATCAAAGTGTTTTTTGAGAATTATTTCTCCTTTATCGATCTCCTCATTCATTCTTATTATAGTAACTGCAGATCGACTAACTCCATCCATAAGTTGTCTTTCGATAGGACTTGCACCTCTATATTGTGGAAGATCCGAAGGATGAATATTTAGGGGACATTTTGTCAAATCGAGGATCGACTTTGGTAAAATTTTTCCGAAAGAAAAAACTAAAAGTGCATCAGGATTATAAGATGCTATTTTATTTACAGTTCCATCTGAAAAATTATCTAATTCTACTGTAGCCTTTCCATGCTCTTCTGCAAATACTTTTATAGGATTCGGAGATATTTTATTTCCTCTTCCTCTTATTTTTGGTGGAAGCGTAACAAATAAAACAATGTCCTCAATTAAAGCTCTAGCAAAAGGAATAGAAATCTCAGATCCACTAAAAAAAACAATTCTCATTTCTCCATGTATCTTTTGATAAGTTCTTTTGGTATTTCGTACCCTTCATCAACTTCCAACTTATCAATACTATCGATATAATCTGTAAAAATTATTCCATTGAGATGATCTATCTCGTGCTGAAAAACTCTTCCCTTTAAGCCACTTAATATCTCTTCATGGACTTTCCCGTCAAGATCTAAATACCTAACAACGATTTCCTTGGGTCGCTCCACAATTCCATATATACCTGGAACTGAGAGACAACCTTCTTCTTCATTTTCTGTTTCTTTCCTTTTTTCTAGAATTTCTGGGTTTATAACAACCCCTCTATCGTCTTCTAATTCATATACAAAAAAGGAGTAAGTAACCCCAACTTGAGTTGCTGCAAGTCCAATACCTTTGGGTGTATTAAGTTGCATAGTCTTAAACATATCATTAATAATCTTCTCAATTTCTCTATCTACTTTTGTTAATTTTTTTGCCTTCTTTCTTAAAATCGGGTGTCCATATGTATATATCCTCATATTTCAACTGCTCCTTTTCTTATTATAGTAGGTTTTCCAGAAGTTAGGTCAACAACGGTAGAAGGCAATTCGAGCATCTCTATATCATGTTCAAATTCAATATACAGTACTTTGTCATCAAATGTTTGAATAACACTCTCTTTCGTAAGTAAAGGTGGCGAATTTGAAATGTTAGCGCTAGTATTCAAAATTGGAAGTTTAATAAATGCTAAAAAATCCAATAAGTCAGGATAATTAGGGATTCTTACACCCAAAGTTTCCCCCTTTTCATTGGGCTTTGTGTAGAGTTTCTTTTGGGATCTCAGAATAATTGCAAGCGCCCCAGGAAAGTGTTTTTCCATTAAGCTGAGTGCTTCTTCAGTCACACCATATACATAATCATATATTTGCTCAATGGAATAAGCAAGAAGATATAAGGGCTTATCATAAGATCTACCTTTAATATCAAACAAATTCTTCACTGCAATATTATCGAGTCCATTAACACCAAGCCCCATAACTGTGTCAGTTTTAAATGCTATAACTCCATGATTATTGAGATGTTTGAGAGCTTCTTCATATTGTCTTTTCATTGTCAAAACCTCCCGATAACAAATCTATCGAACTGTGCCAAATCTTTGATTATGGTAACTTTTTTGAAATATTTTCTCATTTCAATTAGAACCTTATCCCTTATAGATGGATCAATCTCAAAGATTACAAAACCATCATTCTTAAGTAAACGTACTGATTTTTTAATCAAATCAGGGTAAATCTCAAAACCATCATCGCCACCGTCAAGGGCAATCAACGGCTCATAGAAAAGATTTTTTAGATTGCTTTTTCTGACGTAAGGAGGATTGGATACTATAAAGTCAAATTTAATATCTAAATTAAAATCTCTAAAATCACCCAAGGTTAATTCAAGTCTGTCAGATACCTTTAGACGTCCGGCATTTAATTTTGTTATCTTTATCGCATCACTTGAGATATCAATCGCATGTCCCTTAAGACTCTTACAGTAGTACAAAATAGAAAGAACAATTACGCCAGAACCACAACCAATGTCTAAAAAATTTTCCATTTTACATCCATACTCGATTGCAAGTTCTACAAGAGTTTCTGTTTCAGGTCGAGGAATTAATACGCCTTCATCAACATAGAAATCAAGACCCATAAACTCCTTACGTTTTATTAGATATGGCAGAGGGTATTTATTCTTTAATTTTTCAAGGGAAGTTTTAAACAGCTCAATCTGACTTTCATTTAAACTTTCGCTTTCTTTAAGATAAACCTTTTCTTTACTTGTATTCAATATATAAGATAACAAAATTAAGCTCTCAAGGTAATATTCATCACTTATACCTTTTAGAGCCCGTATTGACTCCAAAAAAGCCTCTTTTACTGTCATGACTTTCCAAAGTATTCTTCAAGAAGTTGTGCTCTTTCATTCTCCATAAGAGCGTTAATAAGTTCGTCTAAATTTCCTTCCATAATCTCGGGAAGATTATAAAGAGAAAGATTTATTCTATGATCAGTTACTCTCCCCTGGGGAAAATTATATGTTCTAATTCTTTCGTTTCTATTGCCCCTACCTATCTGAGCACGTCTTGCACTTATTATTTCTTGTTCCTTTTGCTGTTCATAAAGATCAAGGAGTCTTGCCCTTAAAATTCTCATTGCCTTGATTTTATTTTGAAGTTGAGAGCGTTCATCTTGGCATGTAACCATTATACCAGTAGGTTTATGAATGATTCTAATAGCTGTTGCAACTTTTTGAACATTCTGTCCACCATGTCCACTCGCGTGGAATACATCAATTCTCAAATCATCAGGGTTGATTTGAACATCAACTTCCTCTGCTTCAGGTAAAACCGCAACTGTTGCAGTAGAAGTATGAATTCTTCCTGAAGCTTCTGTTTCTGGCACACGCTGTACCCTATGTACTCCGCTTTCATACTTTAGATGTTTATACACATCTTTTCCCGAAATAGAAAAAATAATTTCCTTAAATCCTCCAAGGTCAGTTTCATGGGAGTCCAGAACTTCGACTTTAAAACCCATTTTATCCGCATATCCAAGATACATTTTATAAAGATCTTTTGCAAAGAGTGCTGCTTCTTCTCCGCCAACTCCAGCACGTATTTCCATAATTATATTTTTACCCTCGTATGGATCCTTTGGAATCAAAAGAATTTTAAGTTCTTTTAAAATTCTCTCTTTTTCCTGTTCCAAATGTTCCAGTTCGGCTTCTGACAATTCTTGAAGTTCAGGATCCCCAGTATTAAGAAGATCCAAAACATCTTTTATTTCAGACTCAACTCTTTTATAATTCAAATATAGATTTACTATTGGCTCGAGTTCCTTGTATTCTATTGAATATCTTTTAAATAAATCAGGATTTGAAATTACAGATGAATCGGAGAGCAATCTTGAAAGTTCATTATATCTTTCGACAGTTTTTTCAAGTCGATCAATCATTCTTACCACCCTTTACATAATGATGCAATTTACACCGTGCTTCATATGATTCACTTGCTCCAATCATTATTACTGGATCATTATAGTTTGCAGGCTCTCCATTTATAAGTCTTTGAGTCATAGTTGCATCCTCGCCACATACGGTACAAATTGCATGAAGCTTCAACACTTCATCTGCAATTGCCATTATAAAAGGCATTGGTCCAAAAGGTTCTCCCCTAAAATCCATATCAAGACCTGCAACAATTATTCTTTTGCCAAGCCTTGAAAGCTTTCTTAAGGCATCTACAATTTCGTTATCAAAAAATTGAGCTTCGTCTATTCCGATAACCGCTGTATCTTCATCGACTTTTTCTAAAAGTTCTTTTGTTGATGAAACTGGGATTGCTTCAACTTTCTCGCCTGCATGAGAAACGACTTCAACAACCGAATATCTTGTATCTATGGCTGGCTTAAAAACCTGAACTTTCTGTTTTGCAATCTTTGCTCTTTTTACTCTTCTTATCAATTCTTCACTTTTTCCAGAAAACATACAACCAGTTACTACTTCAATTTTTCCAATTTTACCTTTCATCTGGCACTATACTCCTTAAAAGTTCTTCGTTTGTTCTTGTCTGCTTTAACATTTCTATAAGTCTTTCAAGAGCTTCTCCAGGCTCAAGGGAACTTATAAACTTTCTTAAAGTCAAAATTCTTTTGTATTCATCCTCGCTATACAAAAGTTCTTCTCTTCTTGTGCCAGACTTCTTAATATCAATCGCCGGAAATATTCTTTCTTCTGCAAGCTCTCTATCAAGGACAATTTCCATATTTCCAGTCCCTTTGAATTCCTCGTAAATAACTTGGTCTAATTTTGAGCCTGTATCAATTAATGCAGTTGCAAGTATTGTAAGACTACCACCGTTTAAAATACTTCTTGCTGCACCTAAGAACTTTTTAGGTCCTCTAATTGCAGCAGGATCAAGACCACCAGAAAGGGTTTTTCCACTTGTTGAACTGAGAAGGTTATAAGCACGTGTAAGTCTTGTAATACCATCAAGTAGAATCATTACATCTTTTCCAATTTCAACAAGTCGTTTTGCCTTTTCGAGTGCTAACTCAACAACTCTAATATGATTTTCGGGTGGCTGATCAAACGTAGAACTAACAACTTCTGCTGCAACAGAATTCTTCATATCGGTAACCTCTTCAGGACGTTCATCGATGAGAAGAATCATAAGATAAATTTCTGGATGATTTTTCACAACACTTTTAGCTATTTCTTTCATAAGAGTTGTTTTACCAGCTTTTGGAGCAGAAACAATCAATCCTCTTTGTCCCTTTCCAAGAGGTGCGATAAGATCAATAACTCTTAATGCAATATTACAACCAGGAGTTTCAAGAACGACCCTCTCTGTAGGATAATACGGGGTTAAGTTCTCAAATATAGGGCGTTTTAAATATCCTGAAACTTTAATTCCATTTATAGTATCAACATTAACAAGAGCAGGATATCTTTCACCTTCTTTTTGTGGTCTTTGGACAGGACCAGATACAACATCACCCGTTCTTAATCCAAACTTACGGATCAATGGAGGAGAAACATAAATGTCAGTGAATGATGGAAAATAATTTGCTCTTAAGAATCCATATCCGTCGGGGTGTGCCTCAAAAAGTCCTTTAAAATAAAGTTGAGGTTCATTTTCAACCTTTACATAAGCCGTCTCAGCTGTCCCTTTGGAGGTATCAAGTAAATCTTGAAGACTTTCTTTTTGTTCGACTTTTTCTTCTTTTGTTCTTTGCTCGTGAGACTCATTTGGTGTATTTTTAGTTTTCACAGAAGATTCTTTTGCTGGTTCTCTTAAAGTTTCTTTTTTGTTATTAGAAGACTGCTTTAAAGACTGAATTAGCCTATACAATTCTTTAACAAGTTCATCTTTTCTATAATGAGAATAATTCTTTAATTTTACAATTTGAGAAATTTTGTAAAGCTCCCTTGCAGTCATTGCATTTAAATCGCTTTCAGATAAATTTAATATTTCATCCATTTAGATTATGCCTCCTTAATCTTTAAAGTGCTATAAATTTCATCCTTCAATGTATAGAAGCGACTTTTAAGCTCACTCTCTATAACCGAAAGTTTAGAATTAATATCTAAGACAAATTTCTCATCCTTTACAGATTGTAAATTTATTAATACATTCGATTTTGCACCTTCAAATGAAGCCTCAAAAAAACCTATTGCTGTATATAAGTCAGAAATCGCAGATTTTGGACATAATTCCTTTACTTTATTTAACATTTTACTTCCTTCATATAGGACATTGATAACTTCAAACGGCACAATTGTTGACTCTTTAAGTGCTTCCTGGATTTTCCTTTTTCTTATTTCCTTTTGTTCCTCTGATTCTTTTGGAAGTTCCAAAGCTTCCATAAAATGATCAAAAGCGTTTGCATCTTTTGAAGAAAGCTCAATAAGAAGATTTAATTTTTCTTTTGCATCTTTGATGAGTAATTCTGTTTCAGCATCTGGATTTTTCTTTTGTCGAATTGATAATACCATACTTACAAGTGCAAATCCAAACGCTCCTACAATAGCAGATGCAGCCCCACCACCAGGAGTAGGGTTAGAAGATGATAACTCTTCAATAAATTCTTTTAAGGGTAAATCAGAAAACATAAACCACCTCGCTTGAGTGTAAAAGAAAAATAAATTTAGCTCACCTAAGTACCAATATATAATATTACAATTTTGATTTTAGTCAAGAACTAAAACAAGATTTAAAAATATTAGAGATTTTAATAAAATATTGTGATGGAAGAAATTTTAGAGAAGGTATTAAACACTATAAAAAAGTATGAATTAATTAGAAGAAGAGAGAAAATTCTACTTGCGGTTTCTGGTGGAATTGACTCAATGACTATGCTTTATATTCTTCATAAACTACGAAACATCCTTGAAATTGAAATAGGCGTTGCTACATTTGATCATGGAATAAGAAGAGAAAGTGCGGAAGAAATAAAAATAGTTGAAGAATTTTCCAAAAAATTGAATGTCCCATTCTTCTACGGAAAGGGTAATGCTCTTGAATTGCATTTGGAAACAAAACAAAACCTTGAGGATGTTGCAAGAAGTCAAAGGTTTAATTTTTTAAGAGAAGTAAAAGACAAAAATGGCTTTAGTAAAATTGCACTTGCACACAATAAAAACGACTTTGTAGAGACATTTCTTATGCATCTATTTAAAGGATCTGGGCTAAGCGGGTTAACGAGTATGTTAAATAAAGATGGGGATTTGATAAGACCGTTAATTGAAGTAAAGCGTGAAGAAATCGAAACTTATGCAAGAAATGAAAATATACCATACGTTGTAGATCTAACAAACTATAACCTTAGCTATGAAAGGAACAGATTAAGATATCAGATTATTCCTTTAATAATGTCTTCATACAAAAATTTTGTAGATCACATCTTTAATGTTTCAGATATTATGTTTTACGATAATAATATTCTTGAAAAAATAAATAAAATAGAACTGAAAGGCATTAAAAAGAGTGAGAATGAGTATTCAATTGCACTTTTCAAGGCTCTTCATTTGTCAATAAAGAGAAGAATATTAAAAAAGCTTTTAGAAGAAAATGCTAACTTTGAACGCATCAATATGGTAATAGAATTTCTTAATAGTAATAAAAAAAGGATGAATATCGGAAAGGACCTCTACATTTCAAAAACAAAAGATTCATTTTATTTTGAACGTGCTTTTCCATTTACAATTGACAAATCTTACATTTTGGAAGTACCTGGAGAAACTTTAATACCTGAAGCCGGGCTTAAAGTAATTACAGAAATTGTAGATATTGACAAAGGATTAGATGGATTTAATCTAAATGATAAAAACATTGCTATTTTCGATTTTAGCGCACTAAAATTCCCGATTTTTGTTAGATTTAGAAAAGAGGGAGATACTATAGAAATTGAAAATGGAAAAAAGAAATTGCAAGATCTATTCGTTGACTTAAAGATAAGACGAGACATTAGATACAAAATACCAATTGTAGTTGATAATGATGATAAAATTCTATGGGTTTGTGGCTTAAGAAGAAGCACAAGAGCTCGTATTGAGAAAGATACAAAAAAAGCACTTTGTCTTAGAGCGGTTTTAATTAAGGAAAATTTATGATATAATTGCAGTATGCATGAAGATATTGAAAAAATCTTAGTATCTCAAGAAGAGATAAAAAACAGAGTAAAAGAGTTAGGAAAGGAAATTTCTAAAGATTATAAGGACAAATTTCCTCTTTTTGTTTGTATTTTAAGAGGAGCATTTGTGTTTCTTGCAGACCTGGTAAGAGAAGTTGATATCCCCATATCAGTTGATTTCATGGCAATTTCAAGTTATAGCGGGAAAACTGAATCAAGTGGACAAGTTAAAATACTTAAAGATTTAGATACTCCAATCGAAGATAGACATGTTTTGATTATTGAGGATATAGTTGACACTGGCTTAACTATGGATGCTGTGACAAGATTACTTAAAACAAGAAAACCTAAAAGCATCAAAATTTGCACCCTGTTGGATAAAGTTGAAAGAAGGATTATAAATGTCAAAGTTGATTACTATGGTTTTAGAATTCCAAATAGTTTTGTGGTGGGATATGGTCTTGATTATGAAGAAAAATATAGGAATTTACCTTACATAGGCATTTTAAAAGAAAGAGTTTATAAGGGAGGTTAATGAATTAATGGCACCAAAAAATGATAATTTAAAAAAAACAATGATAAGAGAAGCAATTGGATGGATACTTCTAATTATTGTTTTATTCTTTGCTTCTAAATTTTTATTTAGTGGTAATAATACTACAGTTGAAACTATTCCATTTTCGCAATTTTTAAACTATGTTGAGCAAAAAGAATTTACTAATGTTGTAATAAAAACACAGGATAATGTAATGACAATGGTTGTTGGCACCTTAAAAGATGGAAGGCAAGTACAAGCAAAAACATTACCATATTCAACTGTTCTTGAAGATGAGCTAAAAAAGTCCGGGACAACATACGACGTTCAACAGACAAGTTCCACATTTGTTAATATCCTCTGGAATATTGTGCCATGGGTCATTATGATAGCTCTTTGGTGGTTTTTAATGCAAAGAATGCTTGGTGGTGCTTCATCCTCTTCAAATCAAGCATTTAGTTTTGGAAAGAGTAAGGCAAAACTCTTTTTAGAAAACAAGCCACAAATAACATTTAAAGATGTTGCAGGAGCAGATGAAGTAAAAGAAGAAGTTAAAGAGATTATTGAGTTTCTTAAAAATCCTCGTAAATTCACCAAATACGGAGCCAAAATACCTAAAGGAGTTTTGTTAGTTGGTCCTCCCGGTTGTGGAAAAACATTAATAGCCAAAGCAATCGCAGGAGAAGCAGATGTTCCCTTTTTCTCTGTATCTGGTTCAGAATTTGTAGAGATGTTTGTTGGAGTTGGAGCCTCACGTGTAAGAGATCTGTTTGATCAAGCAAGAAAATATGCACCATGCATTGTTTTCATAGATGAAATTGATGCAGTTGGAAGATACAGGGGCGCAGGAATTGGTGGTGGACATGATGAAAGAGAACAAACATTAAACCAACTTCTTGTAGAAATGGATGGTTTCGATCCGCATACTGGAATTATTGTTATTGCTGCAACAAATAGACCCGATATACTTGATCCAGCATTACTAAGACCAGGACGATTTGACAGAAGAATTGTTGTTGGTCTCCCAGATACTAAAGAAAGAGAAGAAATATTAAAGCTTCATGCAAGAGGAAAACCTTTAGCAGAGGATGTAAACCTTACCGCAATTGCACAGCAGACTGCAGGCTTTACTGGAGCAGATCTTGAGAATCTATTAAATGAAGCAGCATTAATTGCTGTTAGAAAGGGGCAAGAAAAAATAACCCAAAAAGAGATTGAAGAAGCAATAGACAAAATTATTGCAGGTCCAGAGAAAAAGTCACTTGTCCTTTCTGAAGAAGAGAAAAAAATTGTATGCTTCCATGAAACAGGTCATGCAGTTGTCACTACCGCTCTCCCTTCTGGTGATGTAGTTCATAGAATCTCCATCGTTTCAAGAGGCTTAGCTCTTGGTTATAATGTTCAGTTACCTGAAAAAGATAAATATCTTCAGAAAAAGAGCGAACTTATTAATAAAATTGCTGCACTTCTTGGCGGACGAGCTGCGGAAGAAATATTTATAGGTGAAGTTTCAACGGGGGCTGCAAATGATCTTGAGCGAGCTACGGATATTGCAAGAAAAATGGTTAGAGCTTATGGCATGTCAGAAAAGCTTGGTCCAATTACTTTTGGTAAGCAAGAGGAGCTCATTTTCCTTGGAAAAGAATTGGGAGAGCAAAGAAATTACAGTGAAAAAACTGCTGATCTCATTGATGCAGAGGTAAAAAGATTTGTAGAATTAGCTTATAATAAGGCAAAGAAAGTGATTGAAATAAATAAAGAACTTATCTTTGAAATAGTTGATGTTCTTAAGCAAAAAGAGACACTCCAGGGTGATGAGCTTAGAAGTTACCTCTCAAGGGTTAAAAAAGAGACAGAAGTTAATTTCGAAAACATTTAACTTACTCGTTGAATATTTTGGAAGACAAAATTGGTGGCCTGCAGAAACGCCATTCGAAGTGATTGTTGGATCCATTTTAACACACCAAACTTCTTGGAAAAATGTTGAAAAGGCAATTACAAGATTAAAAAAGAATGGCCTTTTAGACCCTAAAGCACTTTTTAGCCT
This sequence comes from Caldisericum sp., assembly GCF_049967455.1. Lineage (NCBI taxonomy): Bacteria > Pseudomonadati > Caldisericota > Caldisericia > Caldisericales > Caldisericaceae > Caldisericum > Caldisericum sp. The sequence goes on from NZ_JBMFSR010000003.1 coordinate 104,105, forward strand.
TCCGATAGAAAAGCTTGCAGAACTGATAAGAGAAACTGGTTTTTACAGATTAAAGGCACAAAGACTGAAAAATTTTTTGGAGTTCTTCAAGAATTATAATTTTGACCTCGATAAATTGAAAGATAAGGATATTTTTTCTTTAAGAGAAGAATTATTGAGCGTAAAAGGCATTGGAAAAGAAACTGCAGATTCAATAATTCTTTATGCACTTAATAAGCCAATATTTGTAGTAGATAACTACACGAAGCGATTTGGTATGCGTTTTGGCATACTTGATGAAGATATTTCTTATGACAAGGTAAGAGATTTGTTTGAAAGCTCCCTAAAAAATAAGGATATTAACATTACCTTACAAACATTTAAAGAAATGCACGCTCTTATTGTTGAGTTAGGAAAGAATTTCTGCAAAAATAAGCCAAATTGTAACAATTGTCCTTTAAATAAAGATTGCCTTAAGAAAGGAGTTAAAAATGAGTATAGTTAGAATTGTAGATCAGGTCTCATACGACGAAGATTTATTAAAGGAAAAATTGACTGAGGTTTTAGATTGGGTAAATTTAAAAGAAGTCCAAGACAAAAAAATTTTGATATTTTTTGATTATTCAACGCCTAATTTGCTAATATTAAAAACATTGTTCAATCTCCTAAAATCTAACGGTGCAAAGTCTATTGAATTTGGAACTTCAGTAATGACGAAAATGCAAAAAAATTTGATATCTGAAATTGAAAAACAGGGTTTCATTTTGCATGATTTTAGAAATGAACCGTATGAAGAATTTGGAGTTGACTTAAAAAGTAAAAAGAGCCAACATTTTTTTGGATATCAAGTTCTCTCTCCATCACAATATCAAACAGAAAAAGCTTTTGAAAACTCAGACATTTTCAAGGTGAGAACTCTTAAAAAAATATTTATTCCAGAATCAATAGCATCAAGTGATTACATAATTCCAGTAATAAAACTAAAAGATTCCCCTATTAACAAAATCGGTGGATTTATAAACTCTTTGCTATATATGGTCCCAACAAACGTGAGATCTGAAATATTTCTAAAAGCACTCTCTTTGAAATTTACCGACGCATTGCTTGATGTTTATGGCGTAATAAAAAATTCAATTTTATTTGGTTTAGTTGATGGTATAGTTGGTGATCTAACTAAAACTGACGACGATAACTTTGGAGTACTCTTTTCATCTAATGATCTTCTCTCTTTGGATTCTGTCATTTCAGTTCTTATAGGTTTTCGTTCTTCCGACATTGAATCAAATAAGTTAGGTTCAATATATGACTTAGGGCATGGTCTTTTGAAAGAAGTAGTAATAGATGGAGAAGATTTTATAAAGCTTAGAAAAGAACTTACAAAAAAGTTGAAGTTTAAAAAATACTTTGATAAGAAAATACATCCTCAATTAATAAATCAGGATAAAGAGATTGAATCCATAAGTATTTTCTGTCCAACCGGAGCAATCGAAAATAAAAATTCTCAATACTCAATAAATAAATCAAAATGCATTAAATGTAACTTTTGCGTGGAACTTGCGCCAAGTGCTTTTGATGTCTAATGTTTTATCAATTAATAAAATCCTTCTTACTATTCTAATGGTAGAGTAGAATAAATACTAAGTCAGAAATTATTATTTCAAGCAATGTTATAGGAGCAACTCTCTTTATATATTCGCCCCAACTGACTTCAATTCCAGCGTTTTTGAGAATAGAAAGGCCAACTACATTAGGCGAAGCACCTATTGGAGTCATCGAGCCTCCTACATCAGTTCCAAAAGTAGTTATAAGACCCATACTTATTATAGTTACGGGCACTTTACCCGCAAGCGATCTTATCAAAGGAACCATAGAAGCAGCAAATGGAACATTGTCAATAAAAGCTGATAAAATACTTGAAGTCCAAAGTAGGATGTTCTTAGTGATAAATGAACTTCCCTTTGCAAAAATAATTATTAGGTTTGCAATTGACTGAATAACTCCCGTCACCTCAAGAGCCCCGATAATTATGAATAGTGTTGCGAAAAACACAATTACTTCCCAATCTATCTTTTCCCAAATATTTCCTAATTGGCGAGCATTTAGTATCAATCCAATAGTGGCGCCAATAATTCCCACATGTCCTACGCTTATCCCAATCTTATCATGGATAATGAGAAATAGAACTGTAAGCAAAAAACTAAAAATGCCAGAATAAAACATGTATGAGTCTTTTATATGCTCAAAAGGTTTTATTGACATTACATAACTTTCACTTAATTTTTTTGCTTTTGCAAATTCATTTTTATTTACAAAATAGAATAGATATGCGTTTAAGAAAAGAAGAATTATCACTAATGGTGCTAAGTAAATCACATACTGTTCAAGGGAAATACCTAAACCTGTTCCAAGAATAATATTTGGTGGGTTTCCCATAAGTGTTGCCGAACCGCCCAAATTTGATGCTGCTACTTGGGACAAAACAAAAGGAACAGGATTTGCATCAAGTTGTTTAGCAATTTGAATACTAAGTGAAGCCATAAAAAGCATCACGGTAATACTATCCATAAAAGCAGCAAGAACTCCAGTAACTACAGCCAATCCAATGAAAATTATTGAAGGTTTCCCTTTTGAAAATTTTACAACATATGAGCCCAAAAAATCAAAGAAGCCACTTTCAACAAGGATTCTAACGAGAATAAACATACCCAAGATAAGCCCCATGGCTTCCCAATTTATCAATGATACTACCTGCGTATCTTTTATGATACCTAAAATAAATAACAAAACAGCTCCACTCAATGTTGTTATCGACCTTGGCAATAAGTCTGCGATTATTAAAGCATAAACTAAAATAAAAATTAATGAAGAAGTTAGAGCTTGTGGATTCATGTTTACCTCCAGTTTAATCGCAAATTAAAAGCAATGGTTTTGGAAGAAAGGCAACAACCAATTTAAGAGTTGCATCTAATGAAAATGGCTTAAAAATGTTATGAAGAGTATAAGACGGTCTTGGAGAACCTCTCGAACCAACTATTAAGTCGGAAAATTCTGCTCTTTTTAGAATTGAGTTAATTTCGCTTTCTTCTGCATAAGTGATAGTGTAATTTACATGATAATTATTAAGTAGTTCTTTGACCCTTTCTGCAATTTTCTCTTTAGGCTCTCTTAAAATTAATGCTTCAACTTCAGAATTCCAAAAAGAAGCTAACTTTCCAACCTCTACTGTTGCAATCTCTGAATATTTACTGCCAGATGTAGGATGTAGAATTTTTGGTGATTTCTTTATCTCCAGATTTTCGCCCAAAAGAAGCACCGGTATATTAGAGTTAATTAAAAGATTATAAGTAGTTGTTCCTATCTTTATCTTATTTGCCCCTAATCCTGCATGAGTTTCTATAACTATTAGATCAATATTTTTTCTCCTTGCATAATTAAGAAGTACATGCACAGGATTTCCTTCTATTACCTCTGTTTGAAACTTTGCACCCTTTTCTTCCAATAACAACTCTAATTTGTTAAGAGTTTCCTCTGCAAGTGACTTCATTTCTCTAAAAACTGTCTTTGTATAGTAACCAGCAAAGGGACCAAGATTTATAACACTTAGAAGAAATAGAGTTGAATCAGGAAAAAGATTATAGGTATATTGAACAACTTCTTCAATAATTGAGGAATTATCAATAAGAATTAAAACCTTTTTATACATTTTTTTATTTACCTCCTTGCTAAGTATTATTCTAATAATTTTGCTATTTTTTGCAAGTTTGAGAAAAGATTGTATAATTTAAAAACAAAAAATAAACTGAGGTGCAAAGTGAAAAGTGGAATTGTAACAATTTTAGGGAGACCCAATGTTGGTAAATCAACTCTTCTTAACTATATTGTACAGAGAAAAATATCAATTGTTACTCCAAAACCACAGACAACAAGATTTCGAATTTTAGGAGTAAAAAACCTAAAAGATGCTCAAATCGTGTTTGCAGATACTCCTGGTTTTCATTTGGCAAAAAGTGCCTTAAACAAGTATATGGTTAATGTTGCAATAAAAAGTCTTGAAGGGGCTGATCTTGTGTACCTAATGGTTGAAGTTAAAGACTATATTGGAGAAGAATATCCTGAATTGCTCAAACATCTTAAAGGTTTAACAGTGCCCGTATTTTTAGTAATTAATAAAATTGATATGTATAAAGATGAAGATATAAGGAAAACTGAGGAAGTCTTTAGAGGTCTTTATGATTTTAAAGAGGTTTTTAAGATATCTGCACTAACTGGTAAGAATGTTGATGCTTTAATTGAAAAAACTGTCGAATATCTCCCTGAAGGACCTCGCTACTTTGGAGAAGGAGAAGTAACAGACCTTCCATTTCATCTTCAGGTTGCAGAGTTGATTAGGGAAAAGTTATATTTGTTACTTAAACAAGAACTTCCTTATGAAACCGCAGTGACAGTTGAGGAAGTAAAAGAAAGAGAAAATGGCGTCCTTTATATAAATGCAGTAATACATGTTGCAAAAGAGTCTCAAAAGGGTATAGTTATTGGGGCAAATGGCTCAATGATTAAAAAAATTGGAACTACAACAAGACTTGAACTTCAAGAAATCTTGAAAAAACCAATCTATCTTGAGTTACAAGTTAAAGTTGAGGAGGATTGGCCAAAACTCGAAGGAAAATTAAAGAAGTTAGGGTATATTATTGAATAAATAAAAGGAGGTAGTAAAATGGGCATTGAAGACAATTTAAAGTCATTAGGTTTAGAATTACCAAAACCATCAAAGACTCTTGGAAGTTATGTGCCAACTATTGTAATTGATTCTAAATTACTTTTCTTTTCTGGTGTTATTCCCGTTGAAAATGGGGAAGTAATAAAGGGTAAATTTGGTAAGAATCTAAGATTAGAGGAAGCCAAAAAACCTGCACAATTAATTGTGCTTTCAATTCTTGCCAATATAAGAGAAATAACTCAAGATTTTTCAAGAATCAAACAAATAGTAAAAATTGAAGGTTATGTAAATTGTACCGAAGATTTTGAGGATCAACCAAAAGTTATGAATGAAGTTTCTAACTTACTTGTGAGTATCTTCGGAGAAAGAGGAAAACATACCCGCATTGCAGTAGGTGTAAATTCGTTGCCAATGGGTGCATGTCTTGAAGTAGCAGGAATTATTGAATTAGACTGATGGAATAACTAAGACAGGAATTTTCGAAAGTCTAATTACATTTTGAACTGTACTTCCAATTAAAGTAGGGGTAAATCCTGCACCAGTAGAGGCTATTGTTATCAATTGTGCTTTTTCTTCCTCTGCTAAAGATGTAATAACCTTTGAAGGAATTCCGAATTCGACTCTCAAAGTTACATTGAAGCCTTTTTCTTCAAGCTCTTCTTTCACGTATTTCATCCTTTCAAAATTCCTTTTTCTATATTCTTCAATTTCGAGCTTAGAAGAGCTCCTCCATGTAAATTCCTCATATTCAAGAACATTTACAACTATTACTTCTTTAGCACCAAATTCTTTCAACTTTGCTATGTAAGGAATTACCTGCTCGCTAAACTTAGAAAAATCGAATGGAAATAAAATTTTTTGGATCATCTTTACCCTCCTATTTTATAAAAATTAATCCAAACAAACCAATAAAAATACAATACCCAGCAAAAACATAAAAATTTGTCTTTTTTATCAATGGGAAGAATATCCATAAAGAAATTAGTCCTACAATAAAAGAAACTAAGATGCCTATTAGAAGATCAAGTAGAGTAAATGTACCAAGAACATTTCCTCGTACTTCCAAAAGGGTTGCTCCTAATATAACTGGGATTGCAATAAGAAAAGAAAATCTTGAGGCACTATCTTTATCTAAACCTGAAATTATTCCACCTGTTATTGTAGATCCTGATCTAGAAATACCCGGAGGAAGTGCAAATATTTGAAAAATTCCCACAATAATTGCATCTATTTGATTAATATCTTTTAAGGTTCTCTTATTTTTATTAGATAAGATGCTTGCTAATACAAGAAAAGCCGCTGTGATGAAAAACAGGTAAGAAACTTTTTTGGGATCTTGAAACAGCAAATCAACTCTTTTGGAAAACAAAACACCAGCAATTCCTGCAGGAATTACAGCTATGATAATCATAAGAAGAAGCCTTTGGTAAAATTTTTCTTCCTCAGTTTTCTTTTGCTTAAAAATAGTAATGAAACCCTTTAAAAGACCGATTACTTCCCGATAAAAATACACTATAAGAGACAGCAAAGTTCCTGCATGAAGTCCCAATGTAAATGAAAGATTTGGAATTTTTAAGTTAAACAATGCAGACACCAGAACAAGATGACCAGAGGAGCTTATTGGCAAAAATTCAGTTGCTCCTTGAATGATACCTAAAATTACGGCTTCCTTTAATCCATTCATTTATAACCTCCACTTTTGTAATTCTATCACAAACTTGTATAAATAGAAAGCTTTATAGTATAATTAAGTGGAGGTGAACATTATGAAAAAAATAGCAGTTCTTATTGAAGACAATTTTAACGAATTTGAGCTAATTTATCCCTACTATAGATTAAAAGAAGAAGGTTTTGAATCAATTCTTGTAGGCCCCCAACTAAAAACCTATCATTCTAAAGTAGGATTAGAGATGAAGGCTGAGAAATCAATTGATGAAATAAACTTCGACGAATTTGATGGTGTTATAATACCTGGAGGATATGCACCAGACTTACTTAGAAGAAATGAAAAAGTCCTCACATTTGTTAGAAAAATGTTTGAGTCTAATAAGTTAGTTGGTGCAATCTGTCATGCAGGATGGGTACTTATTTCTGCAAAAATTGTAAATGGCGTAACGATGACTTGTTTCCATTCCATAAAAGATGATGTAAAAAATGCAGGTGCTAAATATGTTGATCAAAGCGTTGTTGTTGATAATAACCTAATAACATCGAGATTCCCAGGCGATCTTCCTGATTTCATGAGAGAAATAATAAAATTCCTTAAAAGATGAAAGAGATCTATAAAACAACATTTAAAGGGACCAAAATAAAAGTCCTACAGGGTGATATTACCGAGGAAAAAGTAGAAGCCATAGTTAATGCCGCCAACTCTTATCTAAGACATGGTGGAGGTGTCGCCCTTGCTATAGTTAGAAAAGGAGGGAGAGAAATACAAGATGAAAGCGATGAGCTTGTTAGAAAAAATGGACCAGTACAAGTAGGAAAGGCAGTCATTACAAAAGGTTACAGATTAAAGTCTAAATATGTAATTCATACCGTTGGACCACAGTGGGGAGAAGGTAATGAGAAAGAAAAGCTCAAAAGTGCAATTAGAAGTGTTCTTGAGATAGCAAAAAACAACAACATTAGATCAATCTCCATTCCTGCAGTTAGCTGTGGCATCTTTGGATTTCCAAAGGAAGAGGGGACCAAAATTATTGTAGATGAATTAATAAATTTCTTAAATGAAAATGCTAATATATTCGATGAAATCCATCTAATAGGAATAGATGAAGAGATTCCTAATCTATTCAAAGAGGCACTTATAAATGCTTGAAATTTATACGGACGGAGCAAGTAGAGGAAATCCAGGTGAAGCAGCAATTTCATTTATTTTTGTAAAAAATAATAAAATAATATATGTGTCAAGTGAATACATAGGGATTGCAACAAATAATTTTGCAGAATATTTAGCAATAATTAAAAGCTTAGAGGAGGCAAAGAAGAGAGAATCTAAGTCTGTTAAGTTGTATTCTGATTCTCTACTTGCAATATCACAAATAAATGGTAAATACAAAATAAAATCAAAAGATTTACTACCACTTTACGAAAAAATCAAAAATTTAATTAATGATTTTGAAAATTTGATCTTTGAACATATATCTAGAGAATCAAAATACACAAAAATAGCAGATTATATGTGCACATTGATTTTAGGGCCTAAATAAAACAATTTAAGGCATCAGATATTCAATTGTTATCTTTCTTTCTCTATCATTCCAAGTAATACTACATCCAATTTGTTCAGCAACAAACCTAACAGGAATCATTGTTCGATCATTTATAATTAAAGGTTTTATATATGGATTTGTAGGATCGATTGCAACTTCTTTTCCATTAACTTTAGCAATACTATTGCCAATTTGGAGCTCTATTGTTTTTTTATCTATTTGGATTGATACAACCCGATTCATGGCATCCCAGGTAACAAAGCCACCTAATTTCTCAACAATTGCTCTAATAGGAACAACAGTTCTATTCCAACCTTGAATTATAACGGGCGCTGTTCCTCTTCCAGGGTCGATTTCTTCTGGAAAACCGTTGACATACATAATGGGATTATTTATCTGTAAGATAATAGATATTATTAGTTTACCCTTAAACTGAATTGTTCTTGAAATAGTCGTCTCCTCGCCAGTTTTGGCTTTAGAAGTAATAAAAATTGAGCTCAAATAGCTCGAAAGGGTTAGTTTATATGAAAAATTTCCTGTAGTATCAACTGGTATTGTTAAGCCATTTATTTTGACTTCACATCCTGGTGTAGTTTTGCCAGAAATTGTTATAGTTTGAGAAGTAGTTATAAACCCATCCGGAATGTTAACTATTAAGTAAGGATTAATCGTTATACCTCCTGGATATACGTTATCAAACTCAACAATTTCATCTGTAACAGTTGCATATTTTGCATTTTGTATTTGTAAAATTGTACTCCCAATAGAGACACTCTTGAAGACCAATGAGCCTATTTTAGCAGTATTAAAAATATAGTTATCTTTTGGAAACTCAATAAGAAATGTTAATCCTGTATCCGTTGGATTTGTTAATACGACTGAGTTTAAAAATGAGGGTTCGAGGTTTAAACTTATGAATCCCGCCTTATTCTTGTCAAAAACAAGATCAAAAGATATTCCTCTAATGCCATGAGGATTTTTTACATAAATAGGAACTGAAACATTTTCGCCTAAACTACAGTTTCCCTCATCTAACAAAATACCTGGTGTCAAATTTGAAACAACTCTTACAATCGAATTAGAAGAAATTATAAGACCAGAATTTGTAGAATTTACCTTAATAATTACTTGAGTTGAGTCACCTATCTTTGCTATATCCTTGCTTTCAATTTTTAGCCGTATGCGTTTGGTATAATTCGGGGCAAGGGAAAAGGTATTGCTTTGCTCAAAAATTGAAAACCTAAAAGCATTTGAATTTGTTAAACTCACACTAAAAGAATAATTGTCAGATTTTAAACCTGTATTCGAAACAGTGAAATATATATTAACGAAATCATTTATGGAAATATTAGCAACATCAGGCGATACAGCCACTGAAAAAGAATAATCTAAATACTGTTTCTTAATCTCAAATACCCAAACTACATTATGAAATGCATCACTTGCAATTATATGCGAATTTTCTGTCTCAACCGAACTTATACCCAAATACTGAGAGTCGGTCTCAAATAAAGGTGCAAAAGTATTTGTAAATACAGTGATTCTGCCATTTTCTGTATTAGCTACATAAATATTTCCCTCATCATCAACTGCAACATCTTCAGGAATATATAACTTAAAATTAGATTTGCCAGGCCCTCCAAAAGAAGCAATTTCGCTAAACTTCAAATCATAGACGTGAACCATATTATCTTCTAAAGATGTAATAAATACTCTTCCTTTAGAATCGAAAGCTATTCCGGATGGATATTTACAAACTTTAAAACTTCCTATAATTTTAAAATTATCGTCGAATTTAAAAACTGTGTTTTTATCTTGAGAAGTAGCCCAGTAATATCCATTATAGAACGTTATTTTTTTGAGTAAACCAAAATTTGAGTTAATAATGTTTTGTTTAAATGCACCCTTTGAATCAAAAAGAAGAATTTGGTTGTTGCCTATAGCTATTGCATTTCCTCTTTTATCTGCATAGACTGATATTAAAGAAGGTAGACTCTGAGTTCCAATTTTATTTATTCGAAAAACAAGACTACCATCAGAGCCAAATTTTAATATTTCACTTTGATCAAGATTTCCTTTGTTTAAAATCCACGTATTTCCATTTTCATCAAGAGATGCACTTAATGGATTTAAAAGAATACCTTTCGCTGAGTCTCTAATAAAATCTTTTTTATTTATAAAATATCCAAGAGTATTAAAAACTGAAAGTCTTGTAACTGTCGGATATCCGAAAGGAGCGTTAGGGTTTGATTGGAGAAAAAAATAATAACCTGAGTCAAAAACATAAACACTATTTGTCAAACTCACAGCAATTCCAGAAGGAGTTAAAAATGAGCCATCAGGTATAGAAGTGGTGCTGTTAGAAAAATTCCCAAAAGTATTAACCAACTGATAATTAGAATTAAATATTGCAACCTTTGGAGTATTGGTTGAATTGTTATTTAGTCCCCTATCAACTACATAGATATTTCCTTTAGAGTCAACCGAAACATCTGATGGAAATACAAGGATCCCGTCACCAAAAGTTTTCAATAACCTTAACGTGGAATCAAAAGTATAAATTTTGCTTTCTTTACCAGAAACCGCATAGATATATCCTTTGGCATCCGAAGTTAAACCTAAAGGAGTTAATATATCTATAGAAGATATTATCTTCCCATTAAAATCAGTTTTATAAATTTTATTCGAAAAATAATCCGAAACAAAAATATTTGTTGTGGTAACCGCAATTCCTATTGGTGAAGTAAAATTTGAATTTGTCAAAGTTCTTATAAAAAGGCCATTTTTATCGTAAATTTTAACTTCTTTTCTAAAAGGATCTACAATGTAGAAATTACCATTAAAATATGCTATATCTGTAGGATAAGTAAAATTCCTTAATGAACCAAAAGAAAATTTTTCCTCCAATAATGGAGTTAAAACATGAACACGGCCATAGGAATTATCAATAACCGCTATATATCCGTCATCTGTCACAGTAATTCCTTGCATAGGAAAAATGTATCTTGTATCAAAATCATCTTCAAAAAAATTAACTTCCGCAAGCGCTGCACTACCTATAAAATCGTACTGCGGAACTCCAATATTCAAAATTGGATTAATTGAAGAAATTGTGGAGGCATTTATAAAGCTCGGTCTAATAAAAGGCGCTGTAATAAATAGAATCAAAAAGACGAGTAATACCTTTCTCATTATACCTCCTCAGGGATACAATTCTCCAAAATGCTTAGCAAATATGTAAAAATCTTTCTCATCAATTATTCCATCAAAATTTAAATCACACCGAGGATTAAATTTTGCGTTATCTTTAGTTAAACCAAAAGTAGACTTAAAGATTGCTAAGTCTTGGGAATCAACTTTTTTATCTCCATTTAAGTCAGCAAATTTTGAATATTCAGAGATTTTAAAGTTAATACCTTTAGTATAATAACTTTCAAGAGAGTCACTTGTAGGACGATAAACGTTTATAAATCCCTCACCATTTTCCAAAGCCTTAAATGTAAGTTTTAGGGTTGTATCACTGATATAGTTTTCACTTGTTATCTGTATGTTCACCGCATTTTTTTGTTGATTCGAAGAAACAAGAATTAATTCATTTACTGGGATTAAGTTAATCAAAGAAAGTTTTGTGGTATCAAAATGAATTTCAAAACTCAAAGACTTAAATGGTTTAACACCACTAATGTCTAAATTAATAGGCAATACATCTCCAATATTCATTAATGGCGCAATACCATTTGGCAAATCCAAAGAAATTTTTCCAAGACTTCCAAAACCACTTACCCAAAAATATCCACTTTTGACAAACTTTTCCAAAGTAGGAAGTGCTTGTTTTGAATTCTCATCATCGTTTGCTTCTATATATGATATCTTATAATAGTAAATACCATTTTCTAAAATGTAAGAACTACTCACAGGATCAAAAGGACCAAATGTAACCGAGTAATCACCAACATAAATAGGAGCAATATCTAAAATATCTTTAATAATGTTACCTTTTGAATCCAAAATGGAAATTTTAACTTCTTCTGCAACGCTTTCTCTGAACTTATATGATTCTGAAGAGCCAACACTTCCTACTCCAACCGAAAATGAAATTTTAGAAGATGTTTGAGGTGACAAATTATTGCTACTAATGTTAACATTGTAAATAGGATCTCTAGGTTTATTGTCTTTTAAATAAACATAAGGGATATGTAATTTTTCAAATCCGCTGTCAAAAAATATGAAGCCATAAGAATCTATTACATCAGAAGATGCGCTTAAAGTAACGTTAAAAGTGACACTTGAGTTGCCACTCACCGTTATGCTTGAAGGTAAATTAATGGAAATAGAATCATTCGATGCATTGATTATACTTGTTGAAAATGTTTTTGTAGTATTTCCAAAGTTCTTGATTGTTAGAGAAAAGACCTTTGACCGGATTCCGTTACCAAAGATTAAGGAAGACGGATAAACAACTGCATTCGCATTAACAGCATTATAAACATTTACTCTACCGGATCCTTGAAGTGTTGGTGAGAATGGTTTAGATGAAGATGGATTATACAAAATATCTGCCGTATTCATAAGAAGATACTTAATTTCCTGGCTCTGTAAATTGGGTTTTGCTTGTTTTATCAAAGCAACTGATCCTGCAACAACCGGAGAAGCCATTGATGTGCCACTCATTTCAGCATAAGAATTATTTAAGTATGTAGAGCTGATATTAACACCAGGAGCCACTAAGTCAGGTTTTAAGTAAAAATCGCTTGTAGGACCCTGAGAAGAAAATTCCGCAATTAAGCCGAGTCCATACACATTATTTATACTAATTCTTTCGTCTATATGCTCTTTGAGAAATTGACCGTCAGTAAAAGAGACAAAAAGGAACGGTATAAAATCATTTCTCGAAGGATTGCTTTGAGAGACCAAAGTAATCTTTGGCATTCCACTTACATTATTATAAACAATAACTCCAACTGCTCCTGCGTCCTTTGCATTAAGGTCTTTATCACCGAAATAAATCTGCCCTCTTTCAATTAAGGCAATTCTCCCCTTAACATCTATATTGGCAAAATCTTCTTTTCTACCTAAACCGCAATAAACGATCTGATAATCGCCTTCTATAAAATCCGGTGATTCATTAGGATACTGGGCAATGATCTTTCTACCATATGAATTGATAATCCCAGTAATACCATCAGAAGAAGCCCCAACTCCAATTGCAAGGTCAACTGAAGCAGGAGAGCTAATTGGATACTCAAAAAATTCGCTTGAAACACCATTATTACCAGCTGCAGCAACTACTACAACCCCTGAATTTACAGCCCTTCTTACCGCTTGAGATTCCGGATCATCGGAGGTTGCTCCACCATTTGTTAGGCCAATTGAAATATTAACGACGTCACACTTATCTTTCACTGCCTGGTCTAGAGCTTTTATTATAAGAGAACTTGTGGTTGTTGTACTATTCTTGGAAAAGACTTTATAGGCATAGATCTTCGCATTCTTTGCTATTCCTTTTTCTGAACCCGCAGCAATTCCTGCAACATGTGTTCCATGCCCATCGTAATCCATAGGATCAGGATCATTATCAGCAAAGTCATAACCACCAATAACCTTTAAATTGGGAAATTTTCCACCACCCAATTCTTTATGAGTATAATCTACGCCAGTATCAATGATACCAATTTTAATATTATTACCTGTAATTAAATTCCCTGATTGGTCTTTCAAAAGATTCACCAAATCAGATTTTATAACTTTGCTTGTGATATCTCTTTCTAATTTATACTGTCTTTCTTCATAAATATTTTTAACAAAGTCTAAATCAAGAATCTTGTTAAGTGCTTTTCCACTTCCTTCTATACTTACACCATTTAGGACATAAGAATAGTCGTAAGAAACCTTCAATCCTAAATCTTCTAATGCCTTTTTATAACTTATATGCTTTGTCTTAAGGGAATTGCTGTAGTTTTCCAAACTGTTAACACCAAAAACAGAAAGGAACCTGTAAGAAAAACTATCTTTATAGTCAAGAACGGGAGGTTCGCTTAAAACTACAATTGCTTTGTAAGTTTTATTCTCATTAAATACAACGGATTTCTTTGGGATGACTATAGCCTTTGTGGGTGATAAAAATGAAAGCAAAAATGCAATCAATACAAAAATATTAAAGAATCTTTTCACTGAAATACTAATTTTCTTCATATTTTATTATACATTTTTTGAATAATTTACAAAATAAATTATAATACCTTGAAATGAAAAATTTAAGTAAAATTAAACTTCTCATTTTTGATTTCGATGGCACCTTGTTTGATACGTCACTTGATATAGCAAATGCAGTTAATTTTGGATTAAAGCAATTCGGAAAAGAAGAGTTAGATCCATTCATCGTTTGGAGTTACACAGGCGATGGACTTCTAAACACAATAAAAAGAGCTTTTTCTACCAACGACATCAATACTATTCAAAAGGCTTACGAGATTATATTACAGTATTATGAGGAACATTCGGGAGAAAATTCGAAGCCTATCGATAATGTTTTGGAATTCTTAGATAAAGACAAAAGAAGGAAAGTTATTCTTTCCAATAAAAATTTTGTTCCAATGTTAAAAGTCCTTGAAAAGTTCAAAATTAAAGAAAAATTTGAAAAAATATATGGATTTGATAACTTGCCATTTGCAAAACCAGATCCAAGAACTGTAGATTTCATTCTAAACGAAACAGGTGTTGAGAGAAACGAAGCAGTAATAATTGGTGATGCAGAGCAGGATATTCAAACAGCAAAGAATGCAAACATAAGATGCTATATAATTCCCTCAAAACCAATTAATATGACACATCAATGTATTTTATTTAAAGATTATAATGAGCTTGAATTGTTATTAGAGAAAACATAAAAATGGAAGGAGGAAAGAAATGGCATATCTTCTTGTAATTGTTTTAAACAAAACTGAAAAGATTAATAAAATTCTTGAGAGATTCATTGAAGTTGATGTAAGAGGTGCAACAATAATTGATTCGATTGGTATGGGAAGAACACTTGAACCTGAGGTATCAACATTTTCGACATTGCTTGAAATTTTTAATGTTGGAAGTGGAAGATATCCAGAAAATAAAACTATTTTCACAGTAATAAAAGAGGAAAAAACACTTAGAGAAGCACAAAGAGTAGTTAAAGAAGAACTAAATGATTTTAAAGAACCAGGAACTGGTATTATGTTTGTAATTCCAGTTATCGACTTTGTTGGTCTTGCGCCATCCTTGGAAGAAGAGAAAAAAGCAATCGAAGAAAAACGAAAAATAGAAAAAATGATTTGAAAATAATTATAAATTGGTGGAGGCGGCGGGAGTCGAACCCGCGTCCGGGTAGGTAATCTACACTGGCTACTACAGGCTTAGCCATTTTTTGTTATTCACACCTTGTCTCCAAATGGCAGGAAACAAAGCGCATAGTCCGACTTTCTACTCTTGAGCTAGGCTCGGACTACCCAACCCAAGAGGCTCATGTCCCGACATCTTGCAAGTTCCATGAGCAAAAACTTTGCAAGACGGCAGCATTATCTTATGCTGCTAATGCATAACTATAATCGGCGTTTATTTTTTAGCGGTTTTTTTAGGAGGCCAACCGCTATCCTCCGCCTGCTCCAGTATACCTTACCTATCCGTCGAGCCCCAGCGCCCCCTCAAAAAACACCAATATATTATATCATAAATTTATTTTTTTGTCTACTGCATTAGGATGCTTCGAATATAAGGAATAAAAATAAAATTACGGGAATAATTTGAAAAAGATAAGATATCATACCAGCAAAAATAGATATTCCCAGCCCAAGCATTCCCCAAGCTACGAGGAATGAACTTGCAAAAAACAAAGCCGTAAGAACTAAGACAAAAATGCTTATATCAAAATTTTGGTTTGAACGGCTCTTCTCCTTTTCTAAAAGGATTGCAAATATTAATGAAAGAAGGACTATAAACAAATAAGACAAAGGATAGGTGAAAATGCTAAGCTCTGTAATGTGTAAAACTATAAATCTGTTTATAAAAATAGTTCCGATAATGATGAATACGGAAAGGGCAAAACAAAAAGTTGAAAATAATTTATTTTTTACTTGAATATCAACTAATATTAAAATAAAACTCACAAGGAAAATTATAACGAAAGGAATATAAGTGAAAAGTTCTGTTCTTTCCGGTAAAAAAAATGGAAGCCATTTAAAAGAAATCAAAGTCAACAGGACAAGAATAACGCCAATAATTTCAGACCTTGAAATTCTTCGTTTAAATGTTAGTAATATAACCATAGGAAACACGATTGGAAAATAAAATAGAGATATTTGGAAAGAAGGATAAGGAAGCAGCAAAGTTGGAGGCTCTGGAATTATGGATCCAAATTCAATAATATTATAGATCCAAAACAATGCTATAAACAACAGAGAAAATGCAAAAATTCTTGAATCTCCCCTACTAAGCGCATAAATAAAAAATATTGCAGAAACAGCAATATAAAGAATAGCCGTTAAATCATAGCCTAGGAATAATAAATTTATAAGACTTATTAGTGCTGTAATAAAGATAGATAACAAAACAAACAATACTTTATTCTCAAAAATCCGCTTTACATAAAATTTCTTCTTAAAGAAAACTATTGACAATACAAATAAAAATATAATAGGTATTAATTGAATTTTGATGTAGTTAAAGATTTTTGGATTTTCAAAAGAAAAGTTTTCAAATACAATTTTTTCATTTTCTCCGAGGGTAAATTCTTTCATTTCAAACGGCTGAAAATCTAAATTTATTTCACGTTTAACTCCCGAAACATCAAAATTTATATATTTAGAAATATTTTTGTTCGTTCCATTTGTAAGTATTATGGACAAATATCTATCTGATGCAGGCTTATTAGTGACAGCTATTGGAAAAAAATCTTTCTTAAAGACTTCAACTATTGCAGTTCCATCTAAATCAAAGTTCAAATAAATCCCCGTATTTACCTTTTGAATTTCCCAACCTTTTACATTGCCATTAATGTATATATTATCCTCGCTTTTAATTGTAAGATGCTGATTTATCTTTCCCCTTCCAGCATAAATATAAGAAAGAACGTTTTCGCCGCTGAATTCAGAAACGCTATAATCTCTATATTGTCTAAAATTAGAAAATGTCAAAGGCAAAACTCTTTTAATTATATCAGATGCATTCAATATCTCTTTTGTAAAGTCTGAAAAACTTTGCTCATAATAGAAAAATTCGTTTGTTTTTAGATCTCTGCCAAATTGCGGAACGATTCCAAGTAAAGAACATTCCTTTAGAAAATTTTCAATTTCGCTTCCATTTAAATTACCATTGTAGTTTGCGATAATTGTTTTACTTGACAATATCCTACGAAGACTCTCTAACTTACTAAAACTATCTCCAAAAACATTAACAACAAATACATCTCCTAGATCTTTAACTGAATTGACATTATTTTCCGTAATATTTGTAAATACAATTAATTTTTGTCCGATATCGCGCTTAAGGTGTTGGATAGTTTTTTTAACAATGCTTTCGTAATTAAAATCTACTAAGTCAGGTAGTTGAATATAAAACCCATCAAAATCGAGATACGAATTTTGATACTTGCTTCGTGCAATTTTACTTAAAATAGCAGATTGATTTATGACTTCACTTTTTATGAACCGATAATATTGAGTAGTATCTTTAAAGGGAAATTTCAATGGATCAAGAAAGAAATAAGTTGTTAAAGTGTTTTTTACTTTCGGAGTTCTGATCGGTATTGCAATATATCCACTTTTCGAAGATTCGTACCTATATGTGACAACAATGTCTGGTTCACTTTTTTTAACTTCAGTCAATGGAATACCCTTAACTTCGTAAAGGGATGAAATTGCAGAAAGTATCTTTTGCTTTTCAACCAGATCAAATGGTTCAGAAGTTTCATAGAATTTTTTCAAATCCGAAAGATTTGAGGGCCTACTATTTTCAAGTAAATAAAGGAAGAGATCCAATTTAACAAAAACCCTTGCATTATGTTTATAGGCAATATTTTCTACATCAATAAGACTTTCTGGTTTTTCAACAAAAACTGCACTTACAGGAATATTGGGATATTTTGCTATAAAAGAGGAAAGATCTATGTTTGCAATAGAAATACCAGAATAAAGAAAGTGAGAATTCACATTCTCAACATTTGCATTGGTATTTAAAGGAATAAATAAAAAAAACACAAAAACAAGTATAAATATATAAATTAACTTTTTCATATTTCAAGCATGATTTTATCACAAAATTTTAATTCCACAAAAAGCTGTGCTTAGCCTTAACAAGAAGAAATTTAACTGCTTGACTTTAATCAAATATTCACACTATAATATGGCATGCGTGATGATCTAATGAAAATAAATATTATTCGCTTCTATCTTGCAGTATCGATTGGGATCCTAACGAAATATTTTCTTAAGGCACTTGGCTTTAGTGCAACTTCTCTTCCAGGCAAAATTGCATATGCTATTTATCCAGAAATTTTGAGGGAACTAAATAAAAGATGCAAAAGTAAAATTTTAATTACAGGAACAAATGGAAAATCCACAACAACGCATCTTATAAATTTGATTTGTGAAAAAAAAGGGGTAACCTTATGTAATGAATCCGGTGCAAATATGATAAGCGGAATAGTTAGTACTTTTATAAGTAAGCTAAGAAATTACTACGACTATTGCATTTTCGAAGTAGATGAAGGATCGATTAAAAAAATATCAAATGAATTAAAGCCAGACTTTGTTGTTGTTACAAATATTTTTAGAGACCAACTTGATAGATATGGCGAAGTTGATTTAATCAGAAATACAATATTTGAAAGCATAGCAAATTCTTTTGCATTGTTAAATGGAGATGACCCAAATTTAAATTTATATAATGACAATAAAAAAGCTTTCTTTGGTTTAGAATACCAAAATAGTATAGAGAATCGCAATTTAACACTTGATACACAATTTTGTCCATTATGTGGCACAAAACTTTCCTATGAGTATTATACGGTTGGTCATCTTGGAAAATTCTTTTGCCCTAATTGTGGATTTAGAAATGCAGAACCGCAATTTTTGATAAGAAATATAAAACACATTGGAAATTCATATACTTTTGTTTTTGTCGATAAGAACTCTAATACTCTGACCAATTTTAAGATAAAAGATTTTGGGGCGTATCAACTTTACAATGTATGTGCAGCTATTTCAACAACATCAGTTTTAGGAATAAATCAAGCAGAGATACACGAGATCTTGGAAAATTTTTCTCCAAAATTAGGAAGATTTGAAGAAATAAAGTTAAGTGATAAAACTATAATAATAAATCTTGTTAAGAATCCTGTAAGCTTAAGCGAAACCCTATACACAATTTCTAACGATAACTCTAATAAAGTAATTGTACTAATCTTAAATGATAACTACGCCGACGGAAGAGATGTATCCTGGATTTGGGACGCTGATTTTGACATAATTAGCTCATTAAAAAATCTTACAAAAGTATATTGTGGTGGAAAAAGAAAAGAAGAGATATTACTAAGATTAAAATACACATCATTTCGTTTAGAAAATTGTTATTTAATCGATTTGAGAAGAGATATTAAAAATATTTTAGCTCACAATGTTGAAAAAATTTACTTTTTGCCAACTTACACTGCGCTTTTTGAAACACGTAAAATTATTTTAGAAACCATACAAAGGAGAAAATAAATGCACATAAAAATAGTTAATCTTTTTCCAGAGCTCCTCAATCTATACGGTGATAAAGGAAATATTATTGTTTTGAAAAAAAGAGCAGAATGGAGAAACATTAAAGCAGATATTATAGACTACCATATAGAAGATACCCCTTATTTGTTAAAAGAAGTAGACATAGTTCTTTTAGGTGGAGCATCGGACTATGAAGAAAAAATACTTTTTAAATTTCTACTTGGCATCAAAAACATATTGAAAGAACTTATAGAAAGTAATGTACCAGTACTTGCTATATGTGGAGGATACCAACTTTTAGGTAATCTCTACATTAAAGATAGTGGTGAAGAAATAAAAGGATTAGGAATTTTAGACTTTTACACCAAACAAGAAAAAGGAAGATTGGTGGGAAACTTAATTATCGAAAACAATTTGGGTTTATTTCCAAAAACTGTAGTTGGTTTTGAAAATCACGGAGGCAGAACTTATCATAATTACAATACATTTGGAAAAATTTTAACGGGTTTTGGTAATAACGGAAAAGATAAGAAGGAAGGAATAGTATACAAGAATCTTATCGGAACGTATATGCATGGACCTATTTTACCTAAAAATCCACACATTGCTGATTATCTTATATTTAACGCCCTAAAGAGAAAATACGGCATAACCTTCGATGAATTTGCCAAACTTGACGATAGAATTGAGATGTTAGCACATAGAAAAGTATTAGCTTTATATAACAAAAGATTCTTTTTTAAAAAAATAAAAAATCTATAAGATAATTGCTTGATAGGTTATAAAAATTCTGGGCAAATAATTTACCCGTGAAGCATCATTCCATACCTCAATCCTCAGTAATTGCCGTCTTTTTGTAATTAAAACTTTCTTTTTTAAACTTTTTAATAACTCCTAAAATTTTTTCTGCCTAAATTAAGCGATTTTTTATCACTAAATAAAAGCTTATCTTTTTTGAGAATTTCATCAAGCATCAAGATTCTCTCTCAAAAAGTCGTTCTTCTGTAATTTGCACTACTTTTAAACAGCTTTTTTTTAAGAACTCAAATCATTTACTAAAACTCTTTTGCCTTATTGAGTTCTCTAAGACATAAATGAAGAACTGGTTGAATTTAATCATTATCTAAAAATGTTAAGGAGTCTTTTGCTACTTTTATTGCGCAAAGGATAACTTCCGATAATGATGTGCGTGATCAAAATAAGTATATATCTTAATTGCCAACTCTTGCTTCGATATCCTTATCTTATCTACATCATACTCTTCCTGCACTCTGAATAAGAAGTTATTTAAAATTATCTTGTCTCTACAATCATAACTGCCCTATCACAGTTTTGTTGTTTTAAGAGAATTCCTATAATATGTTAGGAGGTTGCAAATGAAAAATAAAATTATAATCTTTTTTGTAATTTTAGTTTTAATTGCTTCCGCAGTTGTTGCAGTATGGAGTCTCTCTACTAAAATAACTTCTACTCCTATCTTAGTGAAAGCAAATGGAAGCTTTTTAAAAATAGACGAAAAAGGAAGGGTTACAAAACTCTCTGATGTAAGTAAAAATGATTTAATAAAGGGAATTGGTTTTTATGCAGACAATTTTATTTATACTTCACAATCATCTGATAACTCGCCAATCACTTCAATCTGGAATCTTAATACAAAAACACATGAATTAACTGAGCTTACAAAAGGAATCGGTAATACCTTTTTTAGCCCTATGATTAAAGGTGATAAACTTATTTTTGAAAGTAAAGAGCCTTTTGGAATATGGGTTGTTGATCTTAAAAATAGCAGTAAAGTAAATGTCGCAGAAGGTTTAGAGCCATCCACAGGTGGAAGTGGAACACAATTTGGGGAATTCATTATTTCAAAAGATTCTAAGTGGATTATCTTCACAGCATTTGATCCTGTACTCAAGAAAAATTGCTATTTTTCCACAAGAGTTGACGGAAGCAAGCGAGTGAATCTTACAGGTGATGTGCCTATTCCATTGCTTGCAGTTGATGCAGCAGATGGAAGACCTTTTATTGAACTAACTGCTTTTTCGGAAGATGGAACGAAACTCTTTTTTAGCTTCGCCAATAATGGAAAAGAACTAAGTTATTTTACAAGCATAGACGGGAATTTTAGGGCAACTCTTCCTTACGGGTATTTTGTTTCATTTATTAACAACGATTCTGAAATAATTCTTTTGTACCCAAACCCTACTACAGGTAAACGCTCTATTTTGAAAGTTTCAATTGATGGTAAAATCCAAAATAACTTAACTAAAGACTTACAAGGGGATTGCTATGAGGTGAAACTTTCTCCCCAAAATGACAAAATTATTTTTACATTTGCTCCTATTGGCTCTCAAGAGTATTCCCTTTGGATTATGAATATTGACGGAAGTAATAAGCAGAAGCTTACTGATAAAACAGAAGGTATTTTATACCCAATGCCTTTTGGTTTTGTCCTTATTCCTAATAGCAATAAGATAATATACCAAATAGAAGATCCTGATTTAAGAAAATGGTCCCTTTGGACTTATGACATGGATAATAGCGCTAAAACAAAGCTTTTAGGAGATAGTGAGACCGATTATACCTTTGCTTATTTGGCTTCAAATGGAAAATATATTATTGTTAGAAGCGGTGAAAATGTTTTGCTTGCAAGCACAAATGGAGACAAAAAAGAAATCCTTGAAGGTAATTTTGGAAGCAACACTTTCAGTATTTTGAATGACTATCTAATATATCAGGACTCAAAGAATAACTCTCTCTATCTCCTGGATCTGTCAACTGATACAAAACTCAAGATAAAAGAAAATTTTTTAGATAATATTTTGGGAGATAGGTGCCAAATTTCTACTAACGGCAAGGATATTTTGATTGCTGCAAGCACAAAAGAGGGTTTGCTCCAATATTATCTGTTTAACACTCAAAATCATAAGTTCACAGACCTGAATAAAATAATAAAGGGCGAAATCTTTTTTGCAAGTTTCTACCCATAACAGAGTGTTTGAAAAAGTTATTTAAGTTACAATTTACAACATTCCTTAATGCATGGTTCAGAGTTAGTAAGTTCTTTGATTTATAAATTTTCAGGCAAATAACAAAAGGATCAAACTTTTCAGCTTCGAGATTATAACCCTCTGAGTTAAGAAAGATTGGCACAGTTTTTATTTACAACAAAATGGACCTTAAATATGGAACCATAAAATTTCTACATTAAAGATAGTGGTGAAGAAATAAAAGGATTAGGAATTTTAGACTTTTACACCAAACAAGAAAAAGGAAGA